>NZ_JBRREF010000070.1:0-25887 GCF_056760135.1 Stenotrophomonas sp. STEN023
GCGGCCCCCCCCCCCCAAGGGGGGGGTGTTTACCGGCCCCCAGGTTGGCCGGGGGGGCGTATACCCCCGCCCCCACTGGTGCTGCCGCTGCTGGGGCGCGGGGAAGGTCTCTGCCGAGCATGGCTCGGCACTACGCTCCCTCCCTTTGGCGCAGCCAAGGGGAGGGTTGGGGAGGGATTGGCGCTTGAGGCTCTTGGAGCAGTGTCAGCTGACCGCCTTATGGCCCTGGAGCGCCCAGAACCGCCCCTGCATCACTCGTCTTCGTCTTCATCATCGTCGTAATCGCCATCCGGGTCCGGATCGGCAAGCACGTTGATCTGCACATCGCCCAGCGTTACCTGCTGGCCGCCGCGGATCTTGCAGGCTTTGCGCAGCTCGACCACGCCGTCAACGCTGACCTGGCCGTCGGCAATGATCACTTTGGCCTCGCCGCCGCTGGTGACCAGATCGGTCAGTTTCAGCAGCTGCTTCAGCTCCACATATTCACGGTCAAGTTCAAAATCGATGGTCTGCATGGTGTTCACGGAGAAAAACGAGTGGTATTGTGCGTCATCGGCGACCCGTGCGGGTGCTCCAACAGGGGCCAAGCGGCGGCCGGTTGTGTTCGTAAGCTGAACGCAAATCAAGCCATGCGCGACAGCTGAGCTGTTTAGAGCGCACAATATGCGTCTTTTCGCCCGCCCGTTCGCGGCGGTGCCCCCGGAGTTACCATGTCCCAAGATACCCCCGCGCCGCTGCTGTTTGCAGATCTCGGCCTATCCGAGCCTGTGATGAAGGCAGTGGCCGAAGTCGGTTACGAGACCCCGTCGCCGATCCAGGCTGCCACCATTCCGGCAATGCTGGAAGGCCGCGACGTGCTCGGCCAGGCGCAGACCGGCACCGGCAAGACCGGCGCCTTCGCGCTGCCGGTGCTGTCCAACATCAATCTTTCCGCCACCAAGCCGCAGGTGCTGGTGCTGGCCCCGACCCGTGAGCTGGCCATCCAGGTCGCCGAGGCGTTCCAGACCTATTCGGCATCGATGCCGGGCTTCCGCGTGCTGCCGGTTTACGGTGGCCAGCCCTACGGCCAGCAGCTGTCGGCCCTGCGCCGCGGCGTGCACGTCGTGGTTGGTACCCCAGGCCGCGTGATCGATCACCTTGATCGCGGCACCCTGGACCTGTCCGAGCTGAAGACGCTGGTGCTCGACGAAGCCGACGAAATGCTGCGCATGGGCTTCATCGACGACGTCGAAGCCGTGCTCAAGAAGCTGCCGGAAACCCGCCAGGTTGCGCTGTTCTCGGCCACCATGCCGCAGCAGATCCGCCGTATCGCCCAGACCTACCTGCGTGAGCCGGTGGAAGTGACCATCGCTTCCAAGACCACCACCTCGGCCAATATCCGCCAGCGTTACTGGTGGGTGGCTGGCATGCACAAGCTGGACGCGCTGACCCGCATCCTGGAAGTCGAAACCTTCGACGCGATGATCATCTTCGCGCGTACCAAGGCCGGCACCGAAGAGCTTGCCACCAAGCTGCAGGCACGTGGCCTGGCCGCTGCCGCCATCAATGGCGACATGCAGCAGGCGCAGCGTGAGCGCACCATCGCCATGCTGAAGGAAGGCAAGCTCGACATCCTGGTTGCCACCGACGTGGCCGCCCGCGGCCTGGACGTGGAGCGCATCAGCCACGTGCTGAACTACGACATCCCGTACGACACCGAAAGCTACGTGCACCGTATCGGCCGTACCGGCCGTGCCGGCCGCAGCGGTGAGGCGATCCTGTTCGTCACCCCGCGCGAGAAGGGCATGCTGCGCCAGATCGAGCGCGCTACCCGCCAGCCGATCGAAGAAATGCAGCTGCCGAGCGTGGACGCGGTCAACGACCACCGCGTGACCAAGTTCATGGACCGCATCAGCCAGACCCTGGCTGCCGGCGACATGGATTTCTACCGCGACCTGTTGCAGCGCTACGAAGGCGAGCACAACGTGCCGGCCATCGATATCGCTGCAGCGCTGGCCAAGCTGCTGCAGGGTGATTCGCCGTTCCTGCTGACCCCGCCGGTGCGCGAACGCCGCGAGCAGTCGTTCGAGCGCAGCGAGCGCCCGGCGCGTGATGGCGGCTTCCATCGCCGTGACGAGCGCGGTGACCGTGGCGATCGCCCGGCCCGTTTCGAGCCGCGTTTCGAGCGTGCGCCGCGCCAGGACGATGGCGAGCGCGCACCGCGCCCGCCGCGTGGCGAGGGTGATTTCGAGTCGCGTCCGCGTCGCGAAATGCCGCCGCGCAGCGCGCCGGAGTTCGGCATGGAGACCTACCGCATTGAAGTCGGTCATACCCATGGTGTGAAGCCGGCCAACATCGTTGGCGCGATTGCCAACGAAGCCGGTCTGGAGAGCCGTTTCATCGGCCGTATCGACATCCATGACGGTCACTCGGTGCTGGATCTGCCGGCAGACATGCCGACCGACGTGCTGCAGCACCTGAAGAAGGTGTGGGTATCGGGCCAGCAGTTGCAGATGCGCAAGGTCGAGGCTGGCGAAGAGCAGGGTGGCGCAGCGACGCCGTTCAAGCCGCGCTTCGACAAGGGTGACGGCAAGCCGGGCGGTCCGCGTCCGGGTGGCCCGCGTGGCCCGCGTCCGGGCGGTCCGGGTGGTTCGCGTCCGGGTGGCTTCAAGCCACGCGGCCCGCGCAACTACTGATCCAGCCAGTCCAAGCGCGTTAACAGACAACCCCGGCATTGCCGGGGTTGTCTGTTTTGGCTGTTTGCCGGCCTGAGAGGACAGGCGGGGGCAAGAAGCGCAAGCCGGGACCGCCTTCACGTACTGCTTGCGCCGGGTTATTGCGATAATGCTGCCTATCCGCGTCGGGGAACGCGAAAGGGAATGTCATGGCAGAAGCGGGAGGGGCAGTTGCTGGCAAGCTAAGGCGTGGATGGGCCGTGCTCCTCTTGCTGTTGACGCTTTTCGCGCTGTGGCCGCTGCTGGGGAGTGCGCAGCCGCTGCAGGTTGACCGTGATTTTCTGATTGCCGGTGCCGCAACCGACGAGCAGGCGCCGCTGCGTGCCTGCAGCGCCGAGGCGTTGGCGCGGATGCGCCCGGCAATAGAAATTGCCGCTCCCGAAGGCGGCTGGTCCGGCGCACCGCAGGGTGTGGGCGTGTTCAA
Source organism: Stenotrophomonas sp. STEN023 (assembly GCF_056760135.1). Taxonomy (NCBI): domain Bacteria; kingdom Pseudomonadati; phylum Pseudomonadota; class Gammaproteobacteria; order Lysobacterales; family Lysobacteraceae; genus Stenotrophomonas; species Stenotrophomonas sp. STEN023. The sequence goes on from NZ_JBRREF010000070.1 coordinate 3,139, forward strand.
CGTCTTTGCCGGCGAAGTGATGATCTACCACGGCGACCGCCAGGTCTGTGGCGACATGCAGGACGCCCGCACCCGTGATTCGCGGTTCCGCGCAGGCGTAGGCCTGGTGGTGGTGCCGAAGCAGGGCACGGTTGAGCCGATCCGGGTGGCCTGGGAGTCGCCGCTGAAGCCACGCTGGATTCCCACCGTGCACCTTGGCGCCCCCAGTCCGCTGCAGCAGCAGGACACCTTGCGGCTGGTGGTTCGCACCGCCTGCGTGGCCATTGCGCTGGCCTTGGCGCTGTCGGCGTTGATGGGCTTCGCTACCACGCGCGGGCGGGATTTCCTGGTCTATACGCTGGTCTGCGGGTTGCTGGTGGTCTGGCAGTCCGTATTGAGCGGGCTCAGTGGTTACCCCGAGCCATGGCTGCCGGTGGATGGCCATGCGCCGGTATGGATGGTCTCGGTATCCGCGCTCAGCTATGCGGTGATGGGCTGGGTGCTGTGGCGCATGTGCGGTGGCCGACGGCTGCTGCGTGGTTCGCGGCGCTGGATGCAGGGGCTGATGATCGTGCTGGCGCTGGTCGCGCTGGCTGCGCCGCTGATGCCTTGGCCGCTGCTGGCGTGGATGGCGGTGGCGCTGGATGACCTGTTCACCCTGATCTGCCTCACTGCCGTGGGCATCGCCATTGTTTCGGTGCGACGTGGCCATTTCCAGGCATTGGATGGCCTGGTGGGGGTGCTTCCGCTGTTGGTGATGGCGCTGGCGGACCTGATGGACAGTCGCCTGATGGTGGAATACCGGGTCGAGGCTATCCAGGTCTCGGTCACCTGGTTCCTGATGATGGCGGCCTATTCGCTCAACCGCAGCCTCAGCCAGCTGCGCCAGCAGCGTGATGAGATGCGCGAGCTTGCCGATACCGACACCCTGACCGGCCTGCCCAACCGCCGCGCTGGCCTGCGCCAGCTCGACCACTACATGCGCGAGGCCAAGGCCGCCGGGCAGCCACTGTCGATTGGTTTCCTGGACATCGATCTGTTCAAGCAGATCAACGACCGCTATGGCCATGATGGCGGCGACGAGGTGCTGGTCTCGGTAGCCGGGACGCTGCTGGCCGGCGTACGCAGCCGCAGCGACGTGATCCGCATGGGCGGTGAGGAGTTCCTGATCCTGCTGCCGGGAATCGGCGCCGATGCGGCGCGGCCGCGGCTGGAGCAGCTGCGCGAGAAAGTGACCGTGCAGGCGCGCGGGCTCAAGCACGAAGGCCTGGTGGTCACCGCCAGTATTGGCCTGGCCGAGCTGCAGTACCGCGACAGCGACGTGGCCGGGCTGCTGCGGCGGGCCGACAACGCCATGTACCAGGCCAAGCGCAGCGGCCGTGACCAGGTGGTAGATGCGCGCGATATCCGGGAAGTGCCCTGAACAAGCATTCCTGCCGCGCTGTTCCGGCCGCGGGCGATGGCGGATAATTCGCCGATGACAATTCGAATCAACAAGCACATTGCCGAAACCGGCTTCTGTTCACGCCGTGAGGCCGACCGCCTGCTCGCAGCACGCCGTGTCACCGTCAACGGTATCGTCGCCGGTACCGGTGCGGTGGTGGGCGAGGGCGACGAGGTCAAGGTCGACGGCCAGCCGCTGCGCGCCCGTGCGGTGCAGAAGAGTACCGGCCGCCGCCACGTCTATATCGTGCTGAACAAGCCGGTCGGCATCACCTGCACCACCGAAAGCGCGGTCAAGGACAACATCGTCGAGTTCGTTGGCCATGAACAGCGCATCTTCCCCATTGGTCGCCTGGACAAGGACTCGGAAGGCCTGATCCTGATGACCAGCAACGGCGACATCGTCAACCAGATCCTGCGTGCCGAGAACGGCCACCAGAAGGAGTATCTGGTGGCGGTCAACAAGCCGGTCACCGACGAGTTCCTGCGTGGCATGGCGCGCGGTGTGCGCATCCACAACGAGATGACCCTGCCGTGCCGCACCAGCCGCATCGCCAAGTACGGCTTCCGCATCATCCTGGAGCAGGGCTTGAACCGGCAGATCCGTCTGATGGCGGCCGAGTTCGGCTACCGCGTCACCCAGCTGCGCCGCGTGCGCATCGACAACGTCAAGATCGGTGCGCTGAAACCTGGCCAATGGCGCAACCTGAGCGAGCAGGAACTGCGCGGGCTGCTGCCGCAACAGCAGCAGTGGTGAAATGTGACGTGCTCACCGCGCCTTGCGCGCGGTGCAGCTAGACTTTGCTGCGCTGTCCATCCTGCCGCTTCGGAATCGTGCATGATCAAGCCCGCATTGCCCGCCAATGAAGTAGAACGTCTTGCCGCGCTGCAGCGCTACCGTGTGCTGGATACCGCCCGCGAACAGGAGTTCGATGATCTGGTCACCATCGCCCGCGCGATCTGCGGCACCCCGATGGGGGCGGTGACCCTGATTGACCAGGACAGGCAGTGGTTCAAGTCCCTGCAAGGACTGGATGGCGAGCAGACCCCGCGAGACGAGTCTTTCTGCGCACACACCATCCTCAAGCCGCAGGAACTGACGGTGGTGAACGACGCCCGCCAGGACCAGCGGTTCAGCGGCAACCCGTCGGTGTTGGGCGATCCGCATATCCGCTTCTACGCCGGCGCGCCGTTGCTGACCAGCGATGGTTACGCACTGGGTTCGCTGTGCGTGTTCGACTCGGTGCCGGCGGTGTTGGGTACGCCGCAGGCCGAGGCGCTGCGCGCGCTGTCGCGGCAGGTCAGCCGGATGCTGGAAATGCGCCTGCTGCGGCTTGAGATCGAACACCACCAGGTGGAACACGATTGGTACGAAGGCCGACTGGTGGAGTACTACCAGCAATTGGAGCAGCTCAATCTGGAGCTGTCCGAGCAGACCCGCACCGATCCACTGACCGGTCTGCCCAATCGGCGCGCGCTGTCCGCAGCGCTGTTGGAGTCCATCGAGCGCGCAGCGGAAGTGCCGCCGGCCGTTGCGATCGTCGATATCGACCATTTCAAGATGGTCAACGACATCCACGGTCATACCGAGGGCGACCGGGTACTGACCGAACTGTCCAGCGTGTTGAAGTCGCAGTTCGCCGGGCGTGGCATGGCGGCCCGTTACGGTGGGGAAGAGTTCGTGATCCTGATGCCGGACACGCCGTTGCAGCAGGCCGAGCTGCAATGCGAATACCTGCGCGAGTCAGTGGGTCTGCTGCCGATCGGCCTGCCGATCTCGATCAGCGTTGGACTGGCCGTGCACCGCAACGGTGAAGCCCCTGGCGAAACCCTGCGTCGCGCCGACGCCGCGCTTTACCAGGCCAAGGCAGAAGGCCGCGACCGGGTAGTGGTAGCCAGCTGAGCTGGCCGGGACAACGTGGCCTAGCTCCTTAGCCAGGGTAAGCGCAGTGCACCCGGGGAAACACCTGGCAGCGCAGGCAACCCACACCGCACAAACGAGGTCCTTTGCTCAAACGCTTGGGCTGGTATCGGAGGCAAGCCCCGGGTGCGCTGGGCTTGCCCGGGCTACCACAGCGGTCATCGATCAAGCTGCGCCGGAGCTTGCCGCCGCTGGTCGCAGGCGATTGAGTAGCGGGTGCAGGAACACGCCGCCGAGAATGATCGCTACGCCCAGATAAAACTGCGGCGTCAGCTCATGCTGTTCGCCAAGGAACAACATCGCCAGCAGGATCGCGTAGACCGGCTCCAGGTTGGTCACCAGCTGCACGGTGTAAGCACTCAGGTGCTTGAGCGCGACCAGCGCCAGCGCAAACGGCAGCAGCGTGCACAGGCCGGAAAGCGCCAGCAGCAACAGGCTGTCATGCAGGTTGGGGATCACCCACAGGTCGCTGGCCAGGGCGGGCAACAGCAGTGGCATGGCCGGTGCCAGCAAGGTCAGGGTCAAGGTGCCGGCACCCAGCTCCAGTGCGGTGACGGTCAGCGGATCGGCATGGCCGACCATGCGCTTGTTGAACGAGCCGAAGATGGCGACCAGCAGCGCGGAGACTGCACCCACCGCCACACCAAGACGCATGCCATCGGGCACGCCGCCGACCACCAACGCAACGCCGGGCAATACCACCACCCCCAGTGCCAGTTCGCGCATCTGGAATGGACGCCGCGCGATCCACGGCTCGATGACGGCGGTGAATACCGGCGCCAGCGCGATGCAGGTCGCGGCGACCGAGGCATTGGCCAGTTTCACCGCGCCGTAGAAAGTGAGCCAATGCAGTGCGACCAGCGCACCGATACCGGCGTAGCCCAGTACAAGCCTTGGGTTCAAACCCGATAGCCCGCGCCAGACCCGCGGCAGCAGTGCCAGCATCGCCACCACCAGCAACATGCGCCACCACACCAGCGGCAGGGCGGGCAGGGTGATCAGCTTGCCAAGAATGGCGGTGACGCCCCATAGCAGAACGCAGAAATGGATCTGCAACAGGGCCTTGCGGGTGTCGTTGGTAGGCATCGGCCTATTGTCGCCGATGCGGATGCGCAACGCTGGCGTACTGGCTTCAGTTTGTATCGATCAGCCGCTGCAGTTCGCGTGCAGCCGAGGGGTTGCGGTGCTTGGCGGCGCTGATGAAGTACAGGAACACCTCGCGCGGCGCGGCGGGTGCAGGTGGCGCTGCCACATGCGGCAGATCGGCCACGTCATCGCCCTTGCGCCAGCAGCGGATGCGTTCGGCCCATTGGCTCAGTTCCTGTGCCGGATAGCCGGTGCTGTGCTCATCCCGGCTGCCCATGAGGCGGGCGTAGACGAAGTCACCCGAGAGGTCTGCGGCGTTGGGGTAGTCGGCGGAATCGGTATAGACCAATGCGATGCCGTGCTGGCGGATCAGTGTCACCAGTTCGGCATCGAAGCAGCCTGGATCGCGGACTTCCAAAGCATGTCGCTGGCGGCGCCCGTTGACCTGCGGCGGCAGCAACTGCAGGAAGGCGGCAAGATCCTCGCGATCCAGCGTGCGTCCGGATTCGAACTGCCATACGAGTGGGCCGAGGCGATCACCCAGGTGGCTGATGCCTTCGATGAAGTCGTCGATCTGCCCACCGGTACTGGCGAGCTTGCGCGCGGTGACAATGCGCTTGGGCGCCTTGGCAGAAAACACGAAGCCTTCAGGCGTGGCGTCGCGCCAACCGGCGTAGATATGCGGCTTCTGCGCGCCGTAATAGGTGCCGTTGATCTCGATGCTGGTCAGCTGCTGGCTGGCGTATTCCAGTTCACGGCGCTGCACCAGCCCGACCGGGTAGAACATGCCGCCTCGCCAAGGCACGTAGGTCCAGCCACCGATGCCGATGTGCGCACCGGGCATATGCGATGCGCTCGCAAACAAGTCGTTCAAAGCTAAGCCCCGATGTCATGTGGGAGCGGCGTAAGCCGCGAAGCCAGCAATGTAACCGCACAAGGTAGTGCCGAGCCATGCTCGGCAGGGGCCCTGCCAACAATCCCAACCGCTACGTGGAATGCTTCTGCCGAGCATGGCTTGGCACTACACGCAATCCCAACCGCCACGGGTAACGCTTCCGCCAAGCATGGCTCGGCACTACGCGCTGGGGGCCCAGGGGTCGTAGCTGCCGAACCACCACAGGTGTCCTTCCGGATCGCGGCAGGCATAGCCGCGGCCGCCGTAGTCCTGGTCGGCGATGTCGATGACAACTTCCGCCCCAGCCGCCTTGGCCTGCGCGTAGTGCGCATCGGCATCGCTGACGATCACGCAGGCGCTCTGTGTCTCCATGCCGCCCACCTCATCGGGTTGAATCATGTTGCTGCCCCATTCGCTGGGCTGCACCGATCCAAGCATGATCATGCCGTTGCCGAACACCAGCTGCGCGTGATGGACGACATCGCCATCCTGGTACACCGCATGGCGCTGGAAGCCGAAGGCCTTGCACAACCAGTCGATGGCGGCGGGCGCATCGCGGTAGCGCAGGCAGGGAATGATGGTGGCGGTGGTGCGGGCGGCGAGGTCCATGGTCGCGTCTGGGCAGTTGCGGAAAGGCGAGGGTGGGCGCGCTCGCGTTACCATCGCGAGAAGACCGGCCCGCGGCCGGCATCAACACCAAGGGAGAGCGCATTGAATAGTTGGTTGGGTGGCGGGCTGGTGCTCGCAATGGGCGTGGTGGCACCGATGGCCTCGGCACAGGAGACAGTGCCGACGGAATTGCAGCAGTTGGATGCCACGGTGGAACGCGTGCGCCAGCAGTTCGACGTACCCGGCGTGGCGGTGGCCGTGGTCAAGGACGGCAAGGTGATCCTGGAGCGTGGCTGGGGCCTGCGTGAACTGGGCAAGCCCGAGCCGGTGCAGGCCGACACCCTGTTCGCCATTGCCTCCAATACCAAGGCGTTCACTGCCACTTCGCTGAACCTGCTGGCCGAAGAGGGCAAGCTGAAGATGGACGACCGGGTCGTCGATCACCTGCCGTCGTTCCGCATGTCCGATCCCTATGTCACTGGTGAGATGCGCATCCGCGACCTGCTCTCGCACCGCAGCGGGCTGAGCCTGGGCGCAGGCGACCTGTTGTTCTGGCCAACCACCCGTTACAGCAATGCGGAAGTGGTCGCGCGGCTGGCGCAGGTGCCGCTGAAGAATGGTTTCCGTGACCGCTATGCCTACGACAACATCCTGTATGCGGTGGCTCAGCAGGTGATCGAGAAGGTGTCCGGGCAGTCATTTGCCGACTTCCTGCAGCAGCGGATATTCAACAAGGTCGGCATGAGCGAAACCCGCTACAACGCTGACCATCTGCAGCCGGGCGACAAGGCCGCCGTTGGCCATGCCAAGTTCGATTTCAAGGACCTGCGGCCGGTGCCGCCGCTGACCTGGTCGAACAATGCCGGCGCCGGTGGTATCTATTCCAGCGTGCATGACCTGGCCAAGTGGATGAATGTGCAGCTGGCCGAAGGCAAGCTTGCCGATGGCACGCCGCTGTTCACCGAGAAGACCCAGCAGCAGATGTGGCAGATGCAGATCCCGCAGGTCGTGCCCAAGCCGTCGGTGCCCGAGCTGGCACCGGCACGGCCGAACTTCGCCGGTTATGGCGAGGGCTGGAGCCTGAGCGATTACCGAGGCCAGAAACTGGTCTGGCATACCGGCGGTTGGCCGGGCCAGGTGTCGCGCCTGACCCTGGTGCCCGAACAGAACCTCGGCGTGGTGGTGCTGACCAACCAGGAATCCGGTGCCGCCTTCAATGCGATCACCATGAGCGTGCTCGATGCCATGCTTGGTGCGCAGGGCAATGACTGGGTCGCCGCCTACGCCGCTGGCGTGGCCAAGGCGCAGGGCAATGCCGACGAGGGCTGGGACAAGCATGTGGCCGCACGCGACGCCAAGAGCAAACCGTCGCTGCCGCTGTCCGGCTATGCGGGCACCTATCGCGATGCCTGGTACGGCGATGTGTTCGTCGAGCAGCAGGGCGGCAAGCTGCGTCTGCGCTTTGGCGCGACCGCTGATCTGGTCGGCACGATGGAGCACTGGCAGCACGACACCTTCATCGTGCGCTGGGACAACCGCTCGCTTAACGCCGATGCCTTCGTCAATTTCAGCCTGGATCCGGACGGCAAGGTGCGTGAGGTGCGGATGCAGGCAGTGTCCTCGTTGACCGACTTCAGCTTCGACTTCCAGGACCTGCTGCTGAAGCCAAAGGCGGATTGAGCTGCTTGTAGGAGCGGCGTAAGCCGCGAAGCAGATGGATCATCAGCTTGCAGTTGATCAGGGCTGTGGAAGCAGTGCCAGCTTCGCGGCTGACACCGCTCCCGCAACCCGCCATGTCTTGCTGCTCATACTTCCATACATCGTCTAGACAGACACAACACAGGCCGCGATGGGACAATCGCGGCCTGTTCTGGTTTTACAGGCCGTGGCGATGCTGCGTTGGTTCGAGTCCCTGATTCCCGTATTCCCGCCGCTGGATACCCGTACGCCGCCGCGCGGCGTGGTGCGTTTCTATCTGCATTACCTGCGCCCGGTGTGGCCGGTGCTGCTGGCCACGCTGATCGCTGGCTTGTTGCTGGCGCTGGTGGAAGTGGCGATGTTCGACTTCCTAGGCCGCATCGTCGACATGCTGGCCAGTGGCTCGGGGCCGGGCTTCTTCCAGCGCAATGCCAGCGAGTTGTTGTGGATGGCAGGCATCACCTTGCTGGCCAGGCCGCTGCTGGTGGCATTGCATAACCTTTTGGTCAACCAGTCGATCGTGCCGGGGCTGAGCAATCGTTCGCGCTGGCTGATGCACAACCACGTGGTGCGGCAGAGCCTGAGTTTCTTCCAGAACGATTTCGCCGGCAGCGTCGCCAACCGGGTGATGCAGACCGGCACGTCGCTGCGCGAATCCGCCGTGCAGATGGTCGATTCGCTGTGGTACATCGTTGTCTACACAGGCACTGCGTTGTATCTGTTTGCGCAGGTGGATTGGCGGCTGATGCTGCCGCTGGCGATCTGGTTGGTCGCCTATGTATGGATTGGCGTGTACTTCGTGCCACGCATGAAGCACCGCGCGTGGATTGCATCCGATGCGCGTTCGCGGGCGATGGGCCGTATCGTCGATGGCTATACCAATATCGCCACGCTGAAACTGTTCGCACACAGCGGACACGAGCAGCGCTATGTCGCCGAGGCCATCCAGGAACTGGTCGAGAAACACCGGGCGCAGACCCGCATCACCACCGGGCTGGAAATGGTCATCGCCATCCTCAATGGCTTCCTGATCGTCGGTACCTGTGCACTGGCCTTGTGGCTATGGCAGGACAGCCTGATCAGCGTCGGTGCGATCACCTTGGCAACTGGTCTGGTGATCCGCATCCACAACATGTCTGGCTGGATCATGTGGACCATCAACGGCATCTTCGAGGACATTGGCACCGTGCAGGACGGCATGGAGACCATTGCCCAGCCGCTGAGCGTGCAGGATGCGGCCGATGCCAAGCCGTTGCTTGTCACTGCTGGCGCGGTGGATTTCCAGAACGTGCATTTCCACTACGGCAAGCGCGGTGGGGTGATGGCGGGTTTGAACCTGGCGGTGAGGCCGGGCGAAAAGATCGGCCTGGTCGGGCCTTCAGGCGCCGGCAAATCCACCCTGGTCAACGTGCTGCTGCGTCTGTACGACCTTGAGAGCGGCAAGATCCTGATCGATGGCCAGGACATCGCCCACGTCACCCAGGACAGCCTGCGTGCGCAGATCGGCGTCGTCACCCAGGACACCTCGCTGCTGCATCGCTCGATCCGCGACAACCTGCTGTATGGGCGTCCGGATGCCAGCGAGGAACAACTGCGCGCCGCCGTTGCCAAGGCACGCGCCGAGGGCTTCATCGATTCGCTGGTGGATGGGCAGGGCAGGCAGGGCTACGACGCCCATGTCGGTGAGCGCGGGGTGAAGCTGTCCGGCGGCCAGCGCCAGCGCATCGCCATTGCCCGCGTATTGTTGAAGGACGCGCCGATCCTGATCCTCGACGAAGCCACCTCGGCATTGGATTCGGAAGTGGAGGCGGCGATCCAGGACAGTCTGGATGAGCTGATGGGCGACAAGACCGTTATCGCCATTGCCCATCGTCTCTCGACGATTGCGCGCATGGACCGGCTGGTGGTGATGGATCAGGGTCGCATCGTTGAGACCGGTACGCATGCAGAGCTGGTCGCAGCGGGGGGCTTGTATGCACGGCTGTGGGCGCGGCAGACCGGTGGCTTTGTGGCTGCCGAGGGCTGAGGCACGCGGTAGCGGGCTTACGGTAGTGGGGGGGGGGGGGGGGGGGGGGGGGGCCGCCCGGGGCGCCCGCGGCTTCGGCCGGGGGGGGGGGGCCCGCACGCGGGGGGTTTTGGGGGGGGGGGGGGGGGGCGCGCGGGGGCGGGGGGCAGTCGCTCGGGCCGCCCGGGCCGCCCCACTACGCTCCCTCCCTTTCGCGCAGCGAAGGGGAGGGTTGGGGAGGGGTGAGCTCTTCGCGGTGTGTTGGATTGCTGGCTTCGCGGCGTACGCCGCTCCTACAGCGGTGCTTGCCGCATGGCCGGGAAAGCTCCTGCCGAGCATGGCTCGGCACTACCTGCGCTTATGTGGCGCTGATGCGCGCAAGCAGCAGGCCGGCCACTACTACGGCGATTGCGACTACCACCATCAAGGCGAACAGCCAGCCACGACGACCTTGCCGTTGCCGTGTCGCCATGGCGGCATTGAACATGGCAACACGCTGCTGTTCGCTGGCCGCAATGACGGCCCTGGCCTTGGCCGAACCTTCATCGGCGCCCAGTCGACCGGCCTTGATGTCATCGGCAATGACTTCCAACTGCTGCATCACTTCGAACTGCAGCTTCTGCAGTTCCACTGCGGTGTCGTCATGGGTGGACAAGTGGGAACCCTCGCGGTTGGGGTCAGGCAGAAGGAGACTGCAAGGCGTGCCGGATCACCCGTGACATGATCGCCGGGTCATCGCTGGACAGATGGTTTCCAAGCCGTAACAAGCCGATGCCGAAGCAAGGCATCAGCAGGCCCGGCAGTACCGCGGGCAGGAGCATCAGGTCAAACCTGCCCAGCTGCAGTGCGGCCACCGTGGTCCACAGTACGCAGAAACCAAACCAGAAAAACATGAAGACGATAACCAATGGCGGCAACGCATACGCGCCGCGCAGCTCGCAGCCCTGCGTGGTTGGGTGCAGGCTGCCGCGGAAGTGGGGCTTGAACGAATTCCGCATCACTGTCCGGTGGTAAATATGTACGCGCTTGTCGTTTATCGAGCCTGCGACGCTACCGGTGGCGGTCAGGTTGCCTCGTGCGGTGGCGGCACGCAGTGCCTGCACGGCCTGCTCGGGTGAAAGCGGGCTGGTGTATGCGGCTTGCGTGCGTGGGAACAGCCAGGTCCAGAAAGACATGCGGTCTATCGCTGCGGGGGCAGAACACGATAGCGGTAGAACCGCGCTTTGCCTATTGCAGGCTGCTGTCACCCTTGCGCATGGCTTTCTTGACCAAGGCAGTGATCTTCTTTTCGACCTCGGGGGTGAGTTCGGCAAGGGCGAAAGAGGTCGCCCACATCGGGCCGTCATCCAGCATCGCCGTATCGTTGAAGCCCAGCGTGGAATAGCGCGCGCCGAACTTGCTCGCGCCCTGGAAGAACAGCACCACTTTGCCATCGCGCGCATAGGCCGGCATGCCGTACCAGGTCTTCGGCGTGAGCGACGGTGCAGTGGCGGAGACGATGGCATGCAGGCGTCGCGCCATCTGCTGCTCGGCGGCAGGCATCTCGGCAACCTTGGCCAGCAGCTCGGCTTCGCCGTCGGCTTTCAGCTTGCCGGCCTTGGCCTCGGCCTTGAGCTCCTTCGCGCGCTCTTTCATCGCGGCCTGTTCTTCAGCGGTAAACCCAGCGGATCTGGACGCGGCCATGGATGTTCCTGCAATGAGTGGAAGGGCAGGGCTTTGTACCTCAAGCCCGATGTGCAGATGTGAAGCGACGGAGTTGGTGCTCAGCAGTGTGTAGGCAGGTTGCTGGCAGGCCAAGCTTGATGGCCTAACCAGCCTGCCCGAGCTCGCGTTCGATGCGCTTGTCCGGAATCAACCAGAGCAAGGCTGCAGCTGCGTAGACCAGTTGTGCCAGATGCGCATTGGCGAAGCTCAGTGCAATACCGCTGATGTAGAGCAGCGGCGACAGCTTGCCTTTCCAGTCCTTGCCCAAGGCATGTTGCAGGCGCGAGTTCTCGCCGTCGGCGGCGACGATGCTGCGCTGCAGGATCCAGTACGCGACGGCTGCCGCCAACAGGATGCAGCCGTAAAGCACACTCGGTAGCGGTTGCTTGTTGAAATCGTCCATCCAATGCGTGGCGAACGGCAGCAACGACAGCCAGAACAACAAGTGCAGGTTGGCCCACAGGACGCTGCCGTTGACCTTCTGGCAGGCCTGCAGCAGGTGATGATGGTTGTTCCAGTAGATGCCGACATAGACGAAGCTCAGCAGGTAACTGAGCAGGGTGGTCAGCAGCGGCCGCAGCGCGTCCAGCGTGGCACCTTCCGGCGGTCGCATCTCCAGCACCATGATGGTGATGATGATGGCCATGACGCCATCACTGAACGCTTCCAGTCGGCCCTTACCCATCGCTGGCTCCCATCCGCATTGGCGAAGAATTTCGTGCCGAACGCTAGCACGAGGTACCGTCGAGGCCGTGTGTGCGGTTCGGCTGGACCAGCCAGCGGGGCAATCTGCGGGGCGGCACGGGGCGTTACAGCAGGCGTGTACCCAGCGGGACTTCATGTTCCGGCATGCACAGGCTCACCCGTCCTTCGGCATCGTGGAATCCGGTCACCAGGCATTCGGACATCAGCGGGCCAATCTGTTTTGGCGGAAAGTTGATCACTGCCACCACCAGTCGCCCGATCAGCTGTTCGGGGCTGTAAAGCGCGGTGATCTGTGCGCTGGACTTGCGGGTGCCGAAGTCCGGGCCGAAATCCACCTGCAGGATGTAGGCGGCTTTGCGGGCGGCGGCGAACGGCTCGGCGGCGATGACGCGGCCGACGCGTAGCTCCACCTTGCTGAAGTCGTTCCAATCGATGGTCTGCATGGAGGTTGCCCGGGGCTGGAGGGAGTTGGTATTGCAGGCGAGGTGGACCGGTACCTGACGGAGGTTGTGATCGTTCGTATCAGTGGCCTGCGCCGGTGCGGTCCAGCTGCATCTCCATCGGCTGGTAGATGATTCCCATGGACTCGCCCACGTCGCCGCTGCAATGAAATCCGTAACCGAGGTAAGCGGGCACCGAAGGCAGAGAGGCGCTGACGGTCAACACATCCGTCCGAACGTGCTTGATGGCTTCGGCGACCAGGCGGCGTCCAATGCCGTGGCGCTGCAGTTCAGGGGTGACGAAAAGCATTGCGATATGCTGCCCCTGCTTCAGCTCGATCAGGCCCACAGTTTGCCCGGTAATCTCCGCCAGCCACATCAGGTTGTCCGGAGCGATGCGGGCTGCGAAAGCTTCAGCGGCGGCGACCTTGCGGAAGGTGGCGATTCCTTCCTCACTGAGAGTGGAGGCAACCGAGTCCATGAATGCGGCCATGCAAAGCCTGCTTGCGGCATCGATGTCGTGATGGCTGAGTGGCCGTATGTCCAATGGCTTGTCCCGTAGTTCGCTGCTGCTTGTCGGCGCAGCGGTGGTCAGGCTTTCTTCAATGCCATGCCGACGCTGGCTGGTGCGGTCAGTGCGAAGCCGTATTGCTGGTAGAGACGGTAGGCTTCGCCATCCGCAAGCAGGCTGACGTAGGCCGAGGCGGGTACCTCACGTTCCATGTAGCCCTGGATCTCGCTCATGACTTTCTTGCCCAGGCCAAGGCCTTGATGTTCGGGTAGCACCGCAATATCGACCACCTGGTAGAAGGTGCCGCCATCGCCGATCACCCGGCCCATCGCCACCGCTTGTCCGGCACACAGTATCTGTACCGCGAACAGCGAGTTGGGCAGGCCGCGGCTGGCGGCTTCCACCGTCTTGGCGCTGAGTCCGCTGGCCTGGCGCAGGTGTCGGTAGGTCTCCACGGTAGGAATGTCGTGGCTGATGCTGTAGTGGGATTCGCTCATCGTCGCGTCCGGAGTGCTGGGGTACAGGGCGGGTGGATATCAGGCCGGCAAGGCGATTGGCACATAGACTTCGTGCCAGAGGTTGACCTTGCCGGCTTGGTTGAATTGCATCAACAGCATCGCGCGGAACAGCTCGACGCGCCCATCCACATGACTGATCCACGCGCGCATCGAGAACACCACCGAAGCACCGTCGACGATTGCATGGTCGACCTGGTAATCGATGCCGGCCATGTCAGCCTTCATGCCAACGAGGAATTGCAGGTAGTTGCTGCGATCTGCTTCGTACCTGCGTCCGTTGGGCTCGACGATGAAGTGTTCGGCGAAGCACTCGCCGATGATTGCCTCGGTCAGCACCGATGCGTGGTTCAGGTGTTTGCGGTTCCATGCCAACACGGCGTGTGCGAGCTGGAGATGGTGATTCTGGTCAGCCGTCATTCGATTGCTTCGACATCGGTGGAAGTTGGGCCGGAGTTATGCCGTAGTGCCAGGCCGGCGATGTCCGGTGTTGGCGATGATGCCACGACGGCATGGATACGGCGCCTTTCTCCAGCCATTGCGCTGGCGCAGCAGGGATGCCGTCAGCGCTGGCCCGTGCGTTATCGTGGCGATGGCTTCGGTGCCAGCAAGTGTCGCGCGTGCTGGATGCTGTGATCGAGCAGGTCGTCACCTTCGGCAATTGCTGCCACGGCTTGCAACATCGTGATGCCAATCGCCTGTTCGCCATAGGCCAGTTCCATCTCGCCGTCAAAGCAGAGGTCGGCGACAGCTTCTGCGCGCGGGCCGGGGGATTGCCGCATGAGCTTTCCAAGGTAAGCGGCGAGGGTTGCCTCGGCTTGCGCAACCTGGCCATCCAGCAGCTGTCCGATCGCGCCGTCGTACGCCTTGCGGCGGAAGGACGGCAAGGGGCGGCCGTGCTCATCAAGTACGCTGTCATGGAGCATCGCATGGTGCCGCTCCCGTCTGGCCAATGGCGACAGGACGTAGGGAATCGCGGCTTGTTGCAGCAGTCGCTCGGCTTCATCCAGCTTGTTGAACTTGAGACGCAGAAAATCCGCGCGGGTGAGCTGCGCCGACAGGCTTTGCTGGTTGTAGTTGAACCAGGCGTTCCAGGAGATGCGCGCGCGTCCTTCCAGCAGGTCCTTGAAATAGGCGAGGTGATCGGGGTGCATGGCCATGGAGCAGTTGAGAATTGAATGCGTTGGTGGCGATGCGCGCGTCAGTGCCTGGTCTCTGCGTACACGGCGGCAACCTGGGCAAAGTCCGGGTTGGACATGCCCATGCCATTGACGTACACCGCCGGTGCGCCTTGCCGGAACACCTGCATGGTGCGCTCCACGCCTTCCCGCTGTTCGACGCTGGGGTTGCTGATCTCAAAGGAAATCGAGTCGCCCCTTCTGACCGGTATGCCTTTTGCCTGCAGCGCCGAGACCAATGCATCGGCTCGTCTTGCACGCTCCGAAGGGCAGTTCGGCGGCGCCAGCACCAGCACGGTATTGCGTGGCGTGCCGCCAGGCATTTCCACGGGGATGAACGCGTTCTTCTCGAATGGGATGCTGACGCTGGTTTCGCTGTGATCGGTGGGAGTCCGTTTGATCCACCAGTTGAGTCCGCCTGCCAGGCCCAAAACGATCAATAAGATGCTGCGCCAGCCCATGATGCCTCCTGCATTCCTGTCCAGATAACCTTTTATCGCGTGGGTGAAGGCTTGGCAATGCGGTGGGTTTGGAGCAGGCCACTTCCGCCGCGGATGCGGAGGATGCCGCTACTCGTCTGTGGGAGCGGCGTGAGCCGCGAAGCTGATAGCAATGAAGCTGCGCACAGTGGTGTGATCTGATGGCCAGCATGCTTCGCGGCTTACACCGGTCCCACAAAAAAGAATCCGACGCCGGTGGATTGGCGTCGGATTGCTGGTGGCTCACCGCCTGGGCGAACTGCATTGCAGGCATTGCGCAGCTGGTGGAAAGGCGTGCCCTGCGCCCGATTATGGCAGCGGCGGTGGATTGCCGGGCATGGAGTGAGCGGTGGCGGTGGCTGGCGATTCTGAGCCGCCGAGCACGGCCTGGGCGATCAGCTTGTCCAGACGGCGCACATCCAGGCCCTTGTTGAGGTTGACCTTGATATGGCCGGCCTTGGTCCAGAGTTCGATCTCGGAGTTGAAGTTGAACAGGCCGTGGCCGTTCTCCGAGGACCACATGTAGATCGAGGAATACGGCAGCGAGTAGATTTCCACTTTCTTGCCGGTGATGCCCTGGGCGTCACGCACGATCAGCCGCTTGTTGGTGAATACCGCTGAATCACGGAACGTCTTGTAGGCCGCCACGGCGGTTTCGCCGGTCACGAGGATGTCGTTCACGTCCTGTGGAATCGGGCATTCCGATACCAGCGTCCATGCCAGGATTGCATTTGTTTCCATGTTGAAGCCGTCCCCCGTGATAGTTGGTTGTTTGCAGCGCAGGCGGAATTGTAGGCGGCGCATGGATCAGGGCAATAGGCCGGAATGCATGCATGTTGGAAGTGCGGGCGCTGCGGACGAACGCTCCTGCAAGGTGAGCACCTGTAGTGCCGAGCCATGCTCGGCAGGGACTTCACCGGCAACGCTGCAGACGAGCATGGCTCGGCAGGGGCTTCAGCGGTAATGCTGCAGCCGAGCATGGCTCGGCACTACGGGGGCAAATGCAAAAAAAGCCCGGGCACTGCCCGGGCTTTTCAGTAGTCAACTCGACCGACCTTACTCGATTGGCTGTTCCAGCATAAGCTGGCGTGCGAAACGCACCGGCGGTGCGCCGTAGGACAGCATCTGGTCGTGGTAGGCCTTCAGGTTGAAGTTGGCACCCTGCTTTTCCTGCACGGCCTTGCGGGTGTCGAAGTGCTCCTGTGCACCGACGAAGTAGGTCGGCAGCTGGGCGGAGGTGAGCTGCGCGCGCACCCACTTGCCGGAGGCTTCGCTTTCCTGCTGGAAGGCGTCGTGGGTCATCAGCTGCATGGCCTGCTCGCGGCTCCAGTTGTCCACGTGCACACCTTGGTCGAGGATGGCATTGGCAATGGTGCGCAGGTAGAACTTCAGCTGCACCAGGTGGAACAGCGGGTCATTATCCAGGTAGCCCTGTTCCTGCATCATGCGCTCGGTGTAGACCGCCCAGCCTTCGGCGAACAGGCCAGAACGCAGTACCGCGCGTAGGGTCGATGGGAACTTGCCCGAATGCCAGCCTTCCAGGTAATGGCCCGGGGTGCCTTCGTGGATGGACAGCAGGTGGATCATGCGGCTGTTGTATTCGCGCAGGAAGGAATCCACCTGCTTGTCGTTCCAGTCGTCCGGAATCGGCGAGACCGCGTAGAAGGTCTTCAGGTTCTTGTCCAACGGGCCCGGCGAGTCGCAATAGGCCACGGCCACGCCACGCTGGAATTCCGGCATCAGGATGATGTCGACCGGTGCGTCGGGCAGGGTCATCAGGTCATGCTTGCGCACGAACTCGGTGGACTGGTCCAGCGCGGCCTTGGCATCGTCCACGACCTTGTCGCGGGCCGGCTTGTCGGCATAGGCCAGTTCCAGCGCGGCTTCGATCGCCTTCTGCTGCTGGTCGTCGGTCGGGTTGGCCGGCATTTCCGGTGCGCCCGGCTTGTCCTTCAACACCACCTGGGCGATGCCGTACATGTCCTTGCGCACGCGGGTCAGCTCGGCGCGGGCGCGCTCGCCGATCTCGGCGCGCGACAGCGAGGAGTTCAGCGAGAACTTCAGCTTCTGGTCGTACTTCTCCGCACCGATGCGGAACTCGCCCTTGGCGTTCGGCACCAGGGTCTTGTCCAGCCAGGTCTGCTGTTCTTCGACAGCGCTGGTCAGCGTTGCGATGGCGGCCTTCAGGCGTTCCTGGTCGGCGGCTTCGAGCTGGCCGATGTTGGGCACGATGAAGGTTTCAACCAGGCTGAGGATGCCGCGGTTCTGCTTGGCCACGGTTTCGGCGTGGATCTTCGGCACGCGCGCTGGGTCCAGGTTGGCGCGGGCGGCGGCGAAGATCTGCGGGATCAGTTCGATGCGTGCGGTGGCCGACTTCAGGCGCTCCGGCAGCGGCGCGAACTCGCGTGCCATCAGGCCGTAGATGGCGCTGCCGGCCAGGCCGTTGTAGACCTGCGGATCCCACTTCCACGACTGCATGGTTTCGTTGGACCAGATGTCCGACTGCAGCTGGTTGCGCAGGATGGCGGCGTCCACCTGGTTTTCGCGGCCGAGCTTGCTGACGTCGAGCTTGTCCAGCTCGGCGAGCAGGGCCTTGCTGGCCTCCAGGCTCTTCTGCTGGCCGGCGGCGCTGAGGTCGTCGAGCTGGCTGTCGTAGCGGTGATCACCGATCTGGGTGGCGCTGACCGGGGACAGCTGCATCCAGGTGTCCAGCGCCTTCTTCGACAGCTCGGCAAACTGAGCGTCGGCCTGGGACTGCCCGGCCTGCTCGGTGGAGGTGGACGGAGCGGTCGGGGCGTCACCGCTCTGGCAGCCGGCGAGGCTGGCGAGCAGGGCGGCGGCGAGCAGGTGCTTGCGCATCGGTGATCCTGTTACTGAGGGAATCCCCGAGCATAGGCGGAGCGGGCAGGGGCTGCACCTGCCGTTGGTTGGGCAAAGCTTGCCGAAATGGGCGATTCAGCTCGGGTGGCAAAGGTAGCCCGGGTATGCGCAGCGCGCCCGGGTTCTTGGTTCATCCGGCCTACCGAATCCCCGGGTGCGCTGCGCTTACCCGGGCTACCCGGCTCTGCACGAATTTTTAGCCTTCGTATTCAGCCAAGTCGCTATGCTGCCGCCACGAAACTTTTTGGGAACATGGAAGCATGAAGCAGTTGCATGGAAGTACCCTGGCCCTGGCACTGGGCGCCCTGCTGGCGCTGGCCGGCTGTGCCAAGCATGAGATGTCGGCTGAAAGCGCGGCCGTTGCCGCCGATGCGGTGCAATCTCCGGAAGGCGCATTCCTGGCCTACGAGCACACGGTGCAGCTGCAGTTGCCGGGCAAGGACATCGCGCCCCGTGTGAAGGCGGTATCCGACGCTTGCCAGAGCGCCAAGTTCGGCGACTGCGCGGTGCTCAACGTGTCCCAGCAGGGCGGCGATACGCCTCGCGGCTCGATCAAGGTGCGGGTTGCGCCCAAGGGCGTGGAGCCGTTGATCGCATTGGCCAGCGACAAGGGCGAGGTAACCACCCGCAACACCGAGGCCGAGGACCTGGCCCAGCAGGTCGCCGATACCCAGTTGATGCAGGATCGTTTGAAGGCCGAGCATGAGCGCCTGCTCGAGTATCAGCAGCGCAAGGATCTGGCAGTGGCGGATCTGCTGACGATTTCGCAGCGGCTGTCGGAAATCGAAGCAGGCCTGCAGCAGGCCAATCGTGATTCGGCGCAGCAACATCGCCGCATCGATACCCAGCTGGTGACGATCAACATCGAATCGACCAACAGCCAGCGCAACCGCAGCGAGATTGGCCGGGCGTTTGGCGATTTCGGCGAGATTTTCACCACCAGCGTGGCTTATGTGATCCGCATTGCCGCGGGCCTGCTGCCGTTGATTCTGGTTGGTGGCTTCCTGGCGTGGTTGCTGCGCCTGTGGTGGCGCCGCCGCAAGAAGAAGTAATCATTAGGCTTTGTGGGAGCGGCGTAAGCCGCGAAGCTGATGATCTGAAACGACGTCGGTTTCGCGGCCAACAGATGAACCTTGGGAAATGCAGCTGATGGCTTTTGAGGGAGCGGGGTCAGCCGCGAAGCCGATGATCTGAAACACCGTCAGCTTCGTGGCTGACGCCGCTCCTACAACGGCTGGCATCAGCCATGCAAGTGCAGTTCGGGAATGCGCTTCTCGTGCGCAGCAAACAGGTCCTGGAACTCTTCCTCGTTGAACTCATCGGGCAGATAGACCGCCACCTGGCTGCTGACGCCATTGGCATCCACGCGCTCGCGCGGCCCGGCCCGCAATGACACTTCGCGGTCCTTCCAGGTAGCGACCCACGGGGTTTCATCCCACTGGGTCACTTCGGCGTTGTCTGCATCCCAGATCACAACAATCGTAAACATGGCGTCTCAACTCTTCAGGGCGCGGTGTTCGCTGGTGATGGTTGCACCTTCGCCCATCACCTTGGTGACCGGTGTGCGGGTGGCTACGTCCAGTAGTCGTTCCCATTGTTCGCCAGTCAACGCGCCGGTAGCGGAAAGAATGCGGTGCACCTGCAGCTTACCGGCTTCATCGCGGCTGGAGGTGAGATCGGCGTTGAACTCACCCAGCTCCCAACCTTTTTTCTCTGCATACATCCGCAAGGTAATCGCGGTGCAGGCGGCCAGCGATGCCAAGTACAGATCGAACGGCGCCATGCCCGCGTCCTGCCCACCCAGCCGGGCAGGCTCATCGGCAACAAGCTGGTGGACGCCGTTGCTGATGCGATGGGCGTAGTTGCTTCCCGTTGATTCAATGGTGACGTGTGCCATGGCAGCCTCCTTCAGGACGAACCGCCAAACTACTGCGATACAGGCAGCTCCGGTAGTCACCGTTTATTGCCTGCATCGTCCCAAGGGTTGAACGATGCACGTGTTTGCCTAGACGCTGTAGTGCCGAACGTTGCCCGGCAATGGGTATTCCCGGCAAGGCATTTGCCGAGCATGGCTCGGCACTACGGGTTGGGTGGCCGGTAAAGCCTCTGCCGAGCATGGCTCGGCACTACAGGGATGCCTTTTAGCGGATGCGTACCGGCAACGGGATGTTGCACAGGTCGATATGGCCGGCGGCACGTTTGTAGAAGCCGTCCACGCGGTTGCGGCGCGCTTCCACCGCATCGGCGAAGGTCTTCGAGTCGGTGCGCAGCACCTGCAGCTTTACCCGTTGAGCTTCCGGCAATTCGCTGGCCAAGGTAATTGCCTTGATCTGCGTGCGCTGCGCGGGGTCTTCGTAGAAGCCCATCGGATCGGGGCCGCGTTTGATCGAGCTGAGCAACTCCATGCCCTTGAGCACGCGCCCAACCAGGGTGATGTTGCGGTCCAGCTGGCGCGGCGATTGGCCGGTGACCACATAGAGTTCTGCACCAACGCTGCTGTCCTCATCGTTGTTGCGGCCCGCGCCAAGTGCACCATAGCAATGCGCCAACCAGGCATTCTTGCCATCGCTACCGACGGCGAAGTCGCCGACAAAGCCGGTCCTGCTGGCCCAGCCATCGCGGTCGGGCAGGGCGGTGAAGGGCAGGCCTTCCAACGGGCGCTGGAACTCTGCCGGCAGGTGGGTCTTGGCGCTGCCCATCGACTTGGCCTTGGCCGCATCGTCGGCATCGGCGTCGCCAAACTGCACCACGAAGTTGTCCTGCGAGCGGTAGATGCTCAGCCCATCCCAGAAATGCTCTTTGGCCATCGTGCGGATGTTGCCGGCGTGCTCGGGGGCGAACTGCGGTGCCAACTCGATGATCACGCGGCCGCCTTCCACATCCATGTACAGCGTGTTCTCGGCTGCCGGGGTATGCCAGTCGCTGGCCGGGGCGGCATCGATGATCTCCTGCGCGCTGCGGTACTTGGCGGGGGCGTCGGCGGCCAGCAGTGGCAGCGGGGACAGCGACAGGGCCAGCGCAAGCAGGCAGGGACGTAGCGTCATCGGGCGCATTCCAGTTGGGTGTTTACCGATTCTGCGCGATTGCCCGTGCCGCCCGCCAGCCTCATGACCGTGGTGGGGGTGACTACCGGCATATTCACTATAGCGAACTAAACACTAGTATCTACCTCACGTTAGTCGGCAGGAGTGAGGGCCATGACTGAATTGGATGCATATCTGCGCAAGTTCCAGAAGGAATTGAGCACAGGCACGGTGTCGCTGGCCTTGCTGGCGGTGCTGGCCAAGGCGCCGGAGCCGCTGTACGGCTATCTGATTGCCAAGGAGCTGGAGCGGGTTGGGGATGGCGTGCTGAGTGGCAAGCAGAGCGCCTTGTACCCGGTGCTGCGCAACCTGGAAGGCGCTGGCCTGCTGGAAAGCCATGTGGAGCCGTCGGTGGCTGGACCGCCGCGGCGCTACTACCGCATCAACGACGACGGTCGTGCCGCCCTGCGGCAATGGATCGCTGCCTGGAACGCCACCCGCGACTCGGTCGAGTCGGTACTGGAAGGAGTCAACTGATGACTATCGAACTCAACGCGCGGCCGCTGCCGACGACGATTCCCGAATACCTGGACCAGCTGCGTGCCGCATTGAGCGGCGCTGATCTGGCGATGATCCAGGACGCGCTGTACGACGCCGAGGAATACCTGCGCTCGGAGCTGGCCGAACAGCCGGGCAAGAGCGAGGCCGAGGTGATTGCAGGCGTTGCCGGCAGCTACGGTGCACCGGAGGAAGTTGCGGAGATCTATCGCGAAACCGAGGTCACGGTGAACCGCGCGATGCGCACGCCACGGCCTGCAACGCGTCCACTGCCTGTAATGGCGATGGCGGCAACGGGCGCCACGGCTTCGTCCGTCGAGCAAGGCGCTGCGGCATCGGTTGCTGCGCCGGTACAGCGTTCCTTGCTGGCACGCTTCTTCGGTGTTGCGCTGGATCCACATACCTACGGCGCGCTGTTCTACATGCTGCTGTCGTTGGCCACCGGTATCTTCTTCTTCACTTGGGTAGTCACCGGTTTGTCGCTGTCGGTATCGCTGCTGATCCTGATCATCGGCCTTCCGATCCTGCTGCTGTTCCTGGGCTCGGTGCGGGTCTTGTCGCTGGTTGAAGGCCGCATCATCGAAACCATGCTGGGTGTGCGCATGCCGCGTCGTCCGACCTATACCGATCGCAGCCAGGGTTGGTTGCAGCGCATCGGTGCGATGTTCTCGGACGGCCGCACCTGGCTGACGATGCTGTACTTCGTGCTGATGCTGCCGCTGGGCATCCTGTACTTCACCGTGGCGACGACCTTGCTGTCGACGTCGTTGGCCTTGGTGTTCGCACCGGTTGCAGCGCTGGTTACCAATGAGCCGATTGGGCTCTGGATCGACGGCATCAATGTTGGCAATGCGTTCTGGTTGTGGCCGGTGTCGGTGGGGGTAGGTGTGCTGCTGCTGTTCGGCACACTGCATCTGGCACGAGGCGTTGGCAAACTGCATGGCGCGATGGCCAAGCATCTGCTGGTGCGGTTGTAAGCACGACGGGATGATGGAATGCAGACGAGGGCGCCGATGGCGCCTTTGTTTTGTAGTGCCCAGCGATGCGAGGCACAAACCACCCACCCAAAACCGCACCGCAAGGGCGGGGGGGGGGGGGGGTGGGGTTTAGGTGGCAGATA
>NZ_JBRREF010000071.1:0-25565 GCF_056760135.1 Stenotrophomonas sp. STEN023
GGACCATCCGCACCGCCCGCTCACGCACCTCGGGTGCGTACCTCGTCAATCTGTTGCTCATGGCTCCATCCTCTCAAGGTTTGGAGCCTCCGGGAAAGACGGGGCGATTCATCCTGTTTGAGGGGCGACTCCCTCAGCTGTTACCCGAATCCCGTTTACACAAAATCTGCACACGCCCAGCACTGAAGGGAAAGTGCTCTGGCACACGCAGTGGTGGCACTGCATCGGGGATGTGAAGCGGGCGGAAAGCCTGGGCCCGGTGATCGAGAACTCGATTGCGCAGGTGCTGGGGGACAGCTACGACGTGGGGGCGACCGAGCCATTGCCGACTGCAGTGATCGTGGCCGGCATCAAGGCGGCGTACAAGCACTAGGCTGCGGCGCACTTTGGGATTGAGACCGGAGCGGAGAGCGGGGGCTAAACCAGTCCCTGCAGGCTGCTTTCTTGAGCCACACCGAGTTCTACCAGCCAATTGGGGACAGGCAGCAAAGATGGGCGCGGTCTGTCACTGCTCAATCAATGTCGTCAGTTCATCCTTCTTTGCGTCAGTTGGTACTACGGCCGCTTCGCAGGCGCGCTGTACCAGCGCATCTATTGCCTCCTCATCTGCTTGCTCACAGCAAGCAAATGCTCGGGCTGCAGCTTGACGTACGGCCTCGAGTTTGCTGACGCGGTCGCCAGTCGAGAGGTCTTGCACTTCATTTTCCATGGAGTGGACGAGCTCTTCCAGGAGCTGGAAATGAGGGGAGGAGGCCATCGGCGGTACAGGTATGAAAGACGGTATTTGAAACCTCCGGCCGCCGTCCCGCAAGAGGGGCATGCGACCGGGCGGCTGGCCATGCTTGGCAGAGGGGAGGCGAAAGGCATTTTGCCCCTACTAGAATCGGGGGTCGCTCTTCGACCAGGTGCGGAAGGTGGCCCGCATTTCATTGAGCACGATCTGGCAGCTGCAACGCCGCCGAGTAGCAGCCTGTTCCATAACGTCCTCAAAGGCCATCCAGAACCCATCGCCCGAACCGTAGCGCTCGAAGGCTTGGCGCAGCGCGGTCAGCTCATCGTCCGATAGGCATCCGTCGTTGGAACGGTCTGGCAGGCGCTGATCAGGGGGACGGAACGGCCGGCGCTTCTGGCCGATCAGAGGAACTGAGGGTCCTCCCTAGCCCACTTCCGGAAAGCGTTCCGCATTTCTTCGTTCACGATATTTCGGTCGCACCCAAGCCTGTTGGTGGCTGCATCAAGGATGTCGGTATAAGCGAGCCAGAACCCATCCCCGGTCCCGTAGCGCTCAAACGCGAGCCGCAGCTGGGCAAGCTCGGACAGAGTTAAGCACTGAGTTGAAGTGTGCTCGTTCATGAAAGGTGCCAGGCGGTCGGACCGGAAAATCCTATCACCGGGTCTGGCGCTGTTGCCAGAGGTGAGCGGGCAGCTGAGGCGAAGGTGTCGAGGTAAGTTCTAGACTACCCGCCCCCGCTCTTTGGGCAAAGAATTCCAGCGTAGTCGGGTTGAGATCGATGGCAGGAAAAACCCATGACTGTTTGGACGATGGGGTACTCAACGGGCACGTGGGGCGCTTTTATCGATGTTCTGCAAGCCAACCAAATCGACTCAGTTCCGGGTGTCAGACGGTTTCCTGGCTTCCGAAAGTTTCCTTGGTTCGGCAGCGACGCGATGAGTGCGCAATTGCCTCGGGAAGGCATTGGCTATCATTGGGTTCCCGGCTAGGGGGCGGCGAACAGTGCAGTCAAGGTCGGCGAACGGCGGGTGGAGGAACTCATCGTTTCAGGGCTACGCAGACCACATGGCCAGCGCAGGGTTTGCTGATGGGCTTGAACAAGCCTTGGCTGCTGCCGCGAGAAGTCGGACGGCATTGATGTGTGCAGAGCTACTGTGGTGGCGCTGCCATCGGCGGTTGATTTCGGACCTTCTAGTGCACCGGGGTCACCAAGTGCTGCATATCCAGACCGAACGAGCACCGGACCCGCACAGACTCAATCCCATGGCGCAGCGGGCGGGTGAGGGCCTTATATATCCCCCATTTGCAGCTCGGCTTGCTTTAAGAGCAACCCAGCCGAGCTCCTGGCCGAGGGCGCAGAAATGGTTGACTGAACTGAGGGCGGGGGCCATGATCCGAGGCATCTACTGGGGAGTAGCACCGTGAGCCCGGTACGCCGGGCTCTTTTTCTCTACTGTTATTCAAAAAGCTTCATCGAACGCGCTGTCTGTTCGAGCCAACTCTTTAAACGCACTCTTGACCATGTCTGTCACTTCCTTCCCGGAACAATCGCTTCTTTGAGTAACCGCTTCTGTGATGATATTGAAAGTAATCCAGAAACCGTCACTTGCCCCATAGAGCTTGTAGGCACTCTGGATCATTTCCAACTCGGTTTCTGTGAGGCACGGTTTCATCGTTCTTGGCTTGCTTCGATAACACACTGATAGGCAGGGAGCCATGAAGGATTGTGGTCGAGTGGGGAAGTTGCGTGTGTGAATACCTCACGCTTCACCCTCTGCATTACTCGTTGAATGCTTATGAGGATGGCCGCTTCTTCCCGATGACCTTGGACTCCGTCTGCAATTTTCGCTGCTAAATCAGCCAAGCCCTCGAGCAACGCCTGACGCTCGTTAGACGCCAATGCTGTGCAGGTGGCGACGAGATGGTGGGCTGAACGATCAAAGTCTGATCGAAGAGCAAAGTAGTTAAAAGAACGCGTAACCATGATTTGGCCCCACAAGCGCTCCCCCCCAGCATGGACCAGCGAGGGCGGGGATGCAACTTTGGGTGCTGTAATTTCGCGTAGGGGCTCCCGCAAGACCAGTACCACGTGCCAAAGTTCCAACCCTGCTGGTCACAGGCCGAGGCCTTCATCGGCCAGAAGGGCAGCGCGCTCGCGACGCTGGAACGCGAGGTCTACAGCTTCCTCAAGGAGCGACTCCCCAATCTGAAGCACAAGGGTGCGATCGCCTTCGAGAATGTCCCCGTCGTCCTCAGCAAAGGCTACGTAAAGGCCTTCGGTTCATCGCCTTCCGTCGGCGCCTATGCGCTGGACTTCTGACGCACGGAGACGGGCCTCGATGCTGGTGCTGCCGGTGCAATTTTCTACGTGCTGGTGGCCGACCTCGATGGCGAGGCCGATGCGCGGGAAACCGTAGAGCGGGCCATCGAACACACGAAACGACCCGAGGACAGGCCCACGCTGGAACAGATCGCTCGGGTCGAACCCTTCCTCGCGGACTGCGCCTTCCCGCCAACGCTGGCGGGCGTGCTCGCCTGGGTACGCTTGGTCGAAGGGCGCTCGCTGGCGAGCATCGGGCTGACCGGTCCGGTACGGCTGAAAACCGTCCTGCGCGGACTTGCCGTTGGATTCGGCACAGTCGCGCTGGTCGTAGTCACGATCTGGATGGCAGGCGGCATGCAGGCCGCAGGCTTGGGGCAAGCATGGCGCTCGCCCGTGAGTCTGCTGCTAGTAAGTTTCATGTTCCAAGCGACCGTGGAGGAAGTCATCTTCCGCGGTTGGATGCTGTCGGTGGTGCCGCGCAGACTAATGTCGCCGTGACAGTGCTGCTTGTGTCGCTCGTTTTCTGCTTCCTGCATTTCAGTCCGCACCAGCCGCCCCTGATCATCCTCAGCACGTCCCTGTTCTCGCTGTTCGCCTGCGCCTGGGCACTGTGGACTGGCAGTATCTGGGGCGTGATGGGCTGGCACGCGGGGTGGAACTGGTTGCTCGCAACCGGCTTCGAACTGCCCGTCGCCGGTATGCATGCGCACTTGCCGGCACTCCTGGTGGCGCTGCGCCCGCAAGGCCTCGACACCTTCACCGGTGGCGCACAAGGGCCGGAAGGCAGTTACCTGTGCAGCGTTTTCTTCGTCGCCGCGATCGCGTGGATCCAGTGGCGAAGGACGCGTGGAGCTCACAATTTCTCGCCGACCAGCAGGTGACGCCACTACTGGGGCGGCATCTCCCCGTCCCGGCTCTTGCCGATCGGATGCTGGTTCGCGCCGTACCGGCGACGACCAAGCGATTGAGCGTCTGCTAGCGGTCGTCGGGCCGATCTCATGGGGCTTGAGCAAACCTCCGGGTTTTCGGCAGCGCGCAGGACATAAGTGCAGGCTCATCCGGAAGCAGCGGGTGCTCGCTCTGCAATCTGCTGCTTGTACGGATTCCGCTCGAGGTATTTAGCGATCTAGAGGCAGCTTAGGTTCGTGATGCCAGTCCCAGTACCGACTGGAACCGAGACTGCCTTTGCTGAAGTGTCAACGGAGAGTGATGTGGCTTCCTCGATAGAGTTCGACCAGGCCACCTTCGGTTTACGTCTCGCAACGAGTGCATCGGGCCGCAGGGCGTGCGACCCGAAGCGGACAGCGACAACTTAGGCAATCCCTGCGAGCACGCAGGTCACAAGTCCCGGAGCCACGCCCTGTGGAATCGCGTTGGGCGAAGTCCCGCTCCACAGGACGCTGGAATCGTCGAGGCCTCTGGCGTCGGCCTTGGCCCTCGGCGAAGCCAACGATTGAGAGGCTAGGGAAATGCAGGAGGCATCGTAGACATCGGACGCGGGTCGCGCATAAGTCGATACACAAGCCCGTGTGCGGTGCGACCGTCTAAGAGACCAGTGATTTCCGAGGCACGGCTTGGTTGCTGCAGAGCCGTGGGATGGATTTCGAACGTAGGGACGGGGAGGGCATGGCAATGACTTGGTTGGGCAAACAACGAAGCCGCCCGAAGGCGTCTCCGAGTGGCGGCTTGCCCCACTTGCCTAGCTGGGTAGCTTTGCCGCGAGCACGTCGACTTTCTCGATGGTCGGCGGCTCGGAGAACATTTCCCCGGCCTTGGCCATCAAGGCCGCTGCAACCTTGCCGGCGAGATGGGCCTCCCGGCCCGCATCGTCGGGAAAGGCATCGAAAATGCCGAAGGTTGTTGGCCCGAGGCGAATTCCGAACCAGACGGTCGTGGCGGGCTCGTCCATAACTAGTGGCAGACCACTCAGGAGAAAGCTTTCAACTTCTTTCTCCTTGCCGATTTTCGCTTCGAAGCGAACGAATAGCGCAACCTTGACCATGAGCTGTCTCCTGTTGGTCTGACGGAGTAACGACGTCCCCTCCCTTACTTGGAAGCCTAGGACTTGATTGAGCCAAGAAATCAACGGATCGGCGCGCCTAGCCAGTTGGCCGCTATTGCCTGACAAACTAGTCGCTTCCGTGGAGCGATGTGTTGCGACGGTGTGAGGATGGCTCGACGCCCCCTTCACGCGGACGGCGAGCGCAGATTTACCATAGTCACGAATCTGCAGGAGTGCGAACCCATGCCACACCAGTCCCCGTCGCCGGTCGGGTTCGACGCCTTCGTGCACGTGCGAGGCGCGCGTGAGCACAACCTCAAGGATGTCGATGTCGACCTCCCGAGGGATGCAATCGTCGTGTTCTCCGGCATCTCGGGATCGGGCAAATCTTCGCTGGCGTTTGGCACGCTCTATGCCGAGGCGCAGCGGCGCTACCTGGAATCGCTGTCGCCCTATGCGCGGCGCCTGATCGACCAGGTTGGCGTACCCGACATTGACGCCATCGACGGTATGCCGCCGGCAGTCGCGCTGCAGCAGCAGCGCGGTACGCCGAACGTCCGCTCCACTGTGGGCAGCATCACCACGCTGTCGAGCCTGCTACGCATTCTGTATTCGCGCGCCGGCGCCTATCCGCCCCGGCAACCCATGCTGTATGCGGAAGATTTCTCGCCCAACACGCCGCAGGGTGCTTGCCCTACCTGCCACGGGCTCGGCTACGTTTACACAGTCAAGGACGAGGCCATGGTTCCCGACCCGTCGCTGTCGATCCGCGACCGGGCGATCGCAGCGTGGCCACCGGCGTGGCATGGGCAAAACCTGCGCGACATCCTGGTGACGTTGGGGTATGACATCGACAAACCCTGGCGCGAGCTCCCGAAGAAGGACCGCGACTGGATCCTGCACACCGACGAGCAGCCAGTGGTTCCGGTGTACGCGGGTTTCACACCTGCTGAAACGCGCGCGGCGCTGCGCCGCAAAACCGAGCCCAGCTACATGGGCACCTTTACCGGCGCGCGCCGCTACGTGCTAGACACCTTCGCCAACACGCAGAGCGCGCTGATGAAGAAGCGTGTCGCGCGCTTCATGTCCGGTACCACGTGCGCGACGTGCGACGGTCGCCGCCTCAAGCGCGAAGCGCTGTCGGTCACATTCGCCGGGTTGGATATCGGCACCTTGTCGCGTTTGCCGCTCGCTGATATCGCCGAACTCCTGGCGCCCGCGGCGAAGCACCGGTTCGACACACCAGTTGCCACCGCCACGCGCAGCCGCGCCGCTGGACGCAAGGACATCGCCCGTCGCGTGGCCGCCGGCGGATCGCCGCATACCGGCGGCACGGACGTGCGGCGCACCGCGAACCTGTCCGAGGAGAAGCGGATCGCAGCACAACGCATCACTCGCGACCTGATCGAGCGGATTGAGGCGTTGCAGGGGCTGGGTCTCGGTTACCTCGCGCTGGACCGTTCTACGCCCACGCTCTCCTCGGGCGAGCTACAGCGGCTGCGCCTGGCGACGCAGGCGCGCTCCAATTTGTTCGGCGTGGTCTACGTGCTGGACGAGCCGTCGGCAGGGCTGCATCCCGCCGATGCGGAAGCCCTGCACGCGGTGCTGGGCCAGCTCAAGGCGGCCGGCAACACCCTGTTCGTCGTCGAGCACGACCTGGATACGCTGCGCCGCGCCGACTGGCTTGTCGATGTGGGGCCGGATGCAGGCCAGCATGGTGGCCGCGTGCTCTACAGCGGGCCGCCGTTGGGGTTGCGCGACATCGAGGCGTCGCACACGCGGCGCTATCTGTTCGACTCCGTGCCCACGCGTCGGCGCACGCCTCGGCGCCCGTCAGGCTGGCTCGAGCTCCTCGGCATCCAACGCAACAACCTGCATGGCCTCGATGTGCGGATCCCACTGGGGGTCTTCACTGCGGTCACTGGCGTGTCCGGTTCGGGCAAGTCTAGCCTGGTCAGCCAGGCGCTGGTGGAACTCGTGAGCGAGCACCTCGGCCACGAGCCGGCGGTGGAGGAAAGCAGCGACGACATGCCGCTGCCCGACGCAATAACGCGTACTGCGGGCCGGCTGGGTGCGGGCGTGGGTGCCATCCGCCGCCTGGTCAACGTCGACCAGAAGCCCATCGGCCGCACGCCGCGGTCCAACCTGGCGACCTACACCGGCCTGTTCGACCATGTGCGCAAGCTGTTCGCAGCCACGCGCGCTGCGAAGGCGCGCCGCTATGGCGTGGGTCGCTTCTCCTTCAACGTGGCGCAGGGACGTTGCCCCACTTGCGAGGGCGAAGGCTTCGTCAGCATCGAACTGCTCTTCATGCCGAGCGTCTACGCGCCATGCCCTACCTGCCACGGCAAGCGTTACAACGAAAAGACCCTCGAAATCGAGTGGAACGGGCGCAACATCGCCCAAGTGCTGGGGATGACGGTGGACGAGGCGCTGTCGTTCTTTGCCGACGAAGTGCCCGTGCACCGTGCACTGGCATTGCTCCACGGCATTGGCTTGGGTTACCTGCGGCTCGGGCAGCCTGCGACGGAACTGTCCGGCGGCGAGGCCCAGCGCATCAAGCTGGCCACCGAGCTGCAGCGCAGTCAGCATGGCGACTCGCTATACGTGCTCGACGAGCCGACCACTGGACTGCACCCTTTCGACGTGGACAAGCTGATGGTGCAATTGCACGAACTGGTTGACGCAGGAAACACCGTGGTCGTCGTCGAACATGACATGCGGGTCGTCGCCGACAGCGACTGGATGATCGACGTAGGCCCGGGCGCCGGGGAGAAGGGGGGTCGTATCGTCGCCGAGGGCGTGCCGCAGGACGTAGCGAGCCGGGGCGTCGGAGCCACAGCGCCTTACCTGCAGCGCGCGCTGTACTCACGCTGACCGAGGCGCTGCTCGATTTCCCTCTGGCAAACGCGTTTTCCCAGCCTTACGTCCGCTCTTGGCCGAGGCTGTGTAAAAACCCTTTGCGGATGATCTTTCGGGGAGAGCGCATACGACTCACGCAGTTTGGTCAAAACAATCATCCGGAGTTCTCAAGCCGCGATCGCTCTCAGCATGCCTTGCATTCCGAGATCAGCCTGGCGGTTCTGGCTTACAACATGCTTTATCGCTCTGATACCAAGCGACCGTTGGACGTGGTGTCCAAGCGCTATCAAGTAGTCCAGCCGCGGGAGACCGAACGGGCACGGTTGCAGATCGAGCAGCGCGAGTCCTGACGGTTCTGCACTACAAATGGATCGGCCGCCTAAGTAACGCTGCGCTGGCGGGACACAAGCTCGCAGCCTGCCGCGTCGCCAGCACAGAAGTCGGTGCGCTTGTGCGTTCCACCGGCTTGAAGCCCCCGCGCTCGAAGAACGGCGCCGCCGTCGTGGTCAGTAGCCAGGCGTCACGTCCGCCTTGATCGAAGGCGCGTCGCAGTAGTAACGCCAGCATGGCGCCGCCAATGCCGCGCTGGCGCGCGTGCGGCAGCACCACCAGGGAGCGCACCAGCACATCCCGGCCCATATGCTCGAAGCCACCGTAGCCCACGCGCTCGTCTGTCACCGTGGCATAGGCGAAGAAGCTGCGCCCCGGTTCGGTCAGATCATCCGTGGGAAGTCCGGCCTCCTGCAAAGCCGTGGTGAGGCCCGTGTCGTTTTCCGCGATCGGCGTGTCCACCAGCAGCGGTGTGCCGTCTTCCTTGCGAATCTCGCCCGCCGGTCGCTGCGGCAGCAGCTCAATCACCGTGTCCGAGGGGCGGCACAGGCGCACGCCCAGGGACGAAACCACGATGGGCCGATTGATGAGGATCGGGTGCGCCAGCATTTGGTCGATCAATTCGTCATCGCTCCAATGGGCGGCATCCAGCCCGAGTTCCTTGTACGGCGTGCCCCTGACGCGCAGCACGTCCCGCACGCACATGCCCATCTGTGCGATCAGCGCCTGCAAGGTTTCGCGGTCAGGTGGCGTCTTCAGGTACTCGATGACCGTGGGCGCGATGCCGCTGGCGCGGATCAGCGCCAGCGTGTTGCGCGACGTGCCGCAGTCCGGGTTGTGGTAGATCGTGACAAGGCTCATGCCGGATGCCTTCCTGCGTTGCGCGGAGCCTGTTCGTACCAGCCACGCGAGCGGTTGACCACGCGCACGACCAGCAGCATCACCGGTACCTCGATCAGCACGCCGACCACGGTGGCCAGCGCGGCGCCGGAGTGGAAGCCGAACAGGCTGATGGCTGCCGCCACGGCCAGCTCGAAGAAGTTGCTCGCGCCGATCAGCGCCGAGGGGCCGGCGATGCTGTGCTTCTCGCCTACCTTGCGGTTGAGCCAGTAGGCCAAGCCGGAATTGAAGAACACCTGGATCAAGATCGGCACCGCCAGCATGGCGATCACCAGCGGCTGGCGGATGATGGCCTGGCCCTGGAAGGCGAACAGCAGCACCAGCGTCAGCAGCAGCGCGGCGATCGACAGCGGGCCGATGCGCGCCAGCGCGCGGTCAAACGTCGCCTGGCCCTGGCGCAGCAGCCCGCGGCGCCACACCTGCGCGATGATGACCGGGATGACGATGTAGAGCACCACCGAGGTCAGCAGCGTGTCCCACGGTACGGTGATGGCCGACAACCCGAGCAGCAGGCCGACGAGGGGCGCGAAGGCGAACACCATGATGGTGTCGTTCAAGGCCACTTGCGACAGCGTGAACACCGGATCGCCGCCCGTCAGCCGGCTCCAGACGAACACCATCGCCGTGCAGGGCGCGGCGGCCAGCAGGATCAGGCCGGCCACGTAGCTGTCGAGTTGGTCGGCCGGCAGCCACTCGGCGAAGACCTGGCGAATGAAGATCCACGCCAGCAGCGCCATCGAGAACGGCTTGACCGCCCAATTGACGAACAGCGTGACGCCGATGCCGCGCCAATGCTGTCTGATCTGGCCGAGCGCACCGAAGTCCACCTTGAGCAGCATGGGGATCACCATGATCCAGATCAGCAGACCCACTGGCAGATTGACCTGGGCCACTTCCATGCGGCCGATGGCCTGGAACACGCCGGGCGCAAGCTGGCCCAAGGCGATGCCCGCGATGATGCACAGCAGCACCCACACGGTCAGGTAACGCTCGAAGATGCTCATGGCGGGCGCCGCCGGCGCGCGGCCGGCGGTATCGGCTCCTGCGGTCATCGCGCTGGCCTCACTGGCGGCCAATGTCGCGCAGCTCGCGCTGCAAGGACATGGCATCGAGACTTTTCAGGGGCAGCGACAGGAACAGCTCGATGCGCCGGCGCAGCGTGATCGCGGCGTCCGTGAACGCTTTGCGCTGCTGTTCCTCCGTGCCTTCGACGGCCGCTGGGTCGGGCACGCCCCAATGGGCCGATACCGGCTTGCCCGGCCACAGCGGGCACGCCTCACCGGCGGCGTTGTCGCAGACGGTGAAGATGAAATCGAACACCGGCGCATCCGGCGCCACGAACTCGTCCCAGCTCTTGCTGCGGTAGCCGGTCGCCGGCAGATGCAGGCGCTCCAGCGTGGCGAGCGCCAGCGGATGGACTTCGCCCTTGGGATGGCTGCCCGCCGACCAGGCGTGAAACCGGCCCTTGCCCAGCTCGTTGAGGATGCCTTCGGCGAGGATCGAACGCGCCGAATTGCCCGTGCAGATGAACAGCGCGTTGTAGGTGACTTCAGTCGTCATGCGTGCCTCGCGTCAGCAGCAAGATGCAGCGGGCTTCGCGGCGCGGCCATCGCTTGGCGCACAGCACGCCGCAGCGGCGCCGCTTGCGGGCTGGGATGCTTCGTTGAAGACGGGGATGTTGCCCAGCGTGTGGAAATGCTCCCAGGCCACACCTTGCGGGTCGGTGATCCAGTGCTTCTCGCTGCGCGCGTAGCAGCAGGTCGTGGTGCCTTCGTCGAGCAGTGCCATGTCGGCGGCCTGCGCGCGGGCCTTCAGGCCAGCCAGTTCCTCGGCATCGTCGGTCTGGATGCCCAGGTGGTCGATACCCGGCTTGCTGCCGCGCGTCGAGATGGCGAAGTTGACCGGCGGGTCTTCGAGCATCCACTTCGCGTAGTCGCTCTCGGTGCGCGCGGGCTGCGCGGCGAACAGTTGGGAATAGAAGCCGATGCTGCGGTTCAGATCATCGACGTGCAGGTGGACGTGGAAGCGTTTCATGAGAAGTCCTTTCAGCAGGTGGTGCAGATGGCGGAAGACGGGCTGACCTCGCACACGCCGCCCTGGCAGCAGTGCTCGGTCAGGTAGCCGATCAGGCCGTTCATGTGGCTGTACTCGGCGCGGTAGATCAGGTTGCGGCCCTGCTGCTCGATGGTGACGAGGCCGGCGTGCGCCAGCTCCTTCAGATGGAAGGACAGGGTGTTGCGGGCCACGTCGAGCTGGTCGGCCAGGATGCTGGGCGTCAAACCCTCGGGGCCAGCGACGACCAGGGCGCGGAACACGCGCAGGCGCTGGGCATGGGCCAAGGCACTCAGCGCGGAAACAGCTTGGGTCTCGTTCATGATTCGATAATACAACATTTATTGAATCATTGTGCAAGTCATCAGCAGGCAGAACTGCATGGCGTCCCGGCGTACCGCCGTCGGGCTCGCGGGCTGCGCCCCGCGCTTCGTGCCGAATCGCGGCCATCCGGCTTTGATCCCTGACGCCTCCGGCCCTTGAGGGCCTGCGCGCTCCGCTTGCCAAAAGCCGACTGTGTGCAGTGGGCGGGGTGTGGGCGGTCTTGCTGTTCCCTTCACCGTACCACGGCGTTCTCGCCGTCAAGGGCGGCGCGCGCCATGCGCGCTTGCGTCCTGGCGGCCGTCTGCGCCCTGCGCACCTACACGCGGCACCTCATGGGCCGCATGGAAGCCGACCTGGGCACAGGCCTCGATTGGGTGGCCGTCAACCACTGGAACACCGACAACCCGCACACGCACATCGTCGTGCGCGGGCGCGACGACACCGGCAAAGACCTCATCATCGCGGGCGACTACATCGCCGATGGCTTCCGCCATCGGGCCGCCGAACTGGCGACCGAATGGCTGGGGCTGCGCACCGAACTGGAGATCCAGCAGACCTTGCAGCGCGAGGTGGAACAAGAACGGTGGATGAGCCTCGACCGCACCCTGCAACGCGAGGCCGACGAGGATGGCCGGGTACAGATCGAACGCTTCAACGAACCCCGGCTGCAACGCCAGCGCCTGCTGCTGATGGGTCGCCTGCAAGCCTTGCAGCGCCTGGGCCTGACCGACGAGGTGCAGCCCGGCACCTGGGCCGCCCATGCCGACGCGGAAAAGACGCTGCGTGCCCTGGGCGAGCGTGGCGACATCATCCGAACGATGCAGCGGGCCATGCGCGGCCAGCCGCGCGAGCTGGCGGTGTTCGAGCCGGGCGACGACGGCCGCACCATCGTCGGCCGCGTGTCTGCCAAGGGGCTGGCCGACGAACTGCATGACCGCGGCTATCTGGTCAACGACGGCGTGGACGGCAAGGCCCACTACGTCGCGTTGAACGCCCGCGACAAGCTGGCGAACTATCCCACTGGCGCGGTGGTGGAGGTGCGCGGTTCCGCCGAGGTGCGGGCGGCCGACAAGAACATCGCCGCGCTGGCGAGCGATGGCCTGTACCGCACCGATCATCACCTGGTGATCGAGCAGGGCCGGGCCAAGCCCGGCCGCGACCCGCAGGAAGTCGTCGCGGCCCACGTCCGCCGGCTGGAAGCCCTGCGCCGTGCCGGCATCGTGGAGCGCGTGGCCGAAGGGCTATGGAAGGTGCCGGACGGCCTGCCCGAGCAGGGCCGCCGCTACGACGCGCAGCGCCTGAGCGGTGTGGCCGTGGAGCTGAAATCGCACCTGCCCATCGAGCGGCAGGCCCGCGTCATCGGTGCCACCTGGCTGGACCAGCAGTTGATCGGCGGCGGCTCGGGCCTGGGCGACCTATGCTTTGGTGCTGAGGTCAAACAGGCGATGCAGCAGCGCGCCGACTTTCTGGCCGAACAGGGGCTGGCCGAGCGGCGCGGCCAGCGCGTGATCCTGGCGCGCAATCTATTGGGCACGCTACGCAACCGGGAGCTGGCGCAGGCTACGAAGGACATTGCGGCGAAAACCGGACTGGAGCATCGCCCGGTGGCCGATGGGCAGCGCGTGGCCGGCATCTACCGGCGCTCCGTCATGCTGGCCAGCGGGCGCTACGCGATGCTCGATGACGGCATGGGGTTCAGCCTGGTGCCGTGGAAACCGGTGATCGAGCAGCGAATGGGGCAGCAGCTTGCCGCGACGGTGCGCGGCGGCGCGGTGTCATGGGAGATTGGGCGGCGTCGGGGGTCAACCATTTCTTGAGTCAAGGTAATGCCACAAGCCGGTGGGAAAAATTAGATCCTATTATTGATGGTTGATCAATCCAAAGCATTACCAAAGGTTGGGATGCCAGAATTAAAATTTTCTGTAATTTCGGATACATGGTCACATTCAAAGGCACGCTATCGCGTTTCTGGATTGATGGTTTCAGACCAGCACCGCATGCGCCTTCCGCAGAATGTGGGGAAAATCCACGATGAAGAGAATAATTTGGACGTTCTGGTTTTTTGCGCTGGCATTGAGCGCTCTATGGCTTTTTACCGATACGCTCTGGCCTGCGCAGTCCAACTACTTCGCCCTGCGAACGGTATGGATTCAATACAGCGGCGTACTGGCCATCGGCGCGATGTCCGTGGCGATGGTGCTGGCCACGCGCCCTGCGTGGTTGGAGCCCAGCTTGAACGGACTGGACAAGATGTACCGCCTGCATAAGTGGCTCGGCATCGCCGCTCTGGCCGCTGCGACAGTACACTGGCTGTGGGCGCAGGGTACCAAGTGGGCCGTAGGCTGGGGCTGGCTGACGCGCCCGGCGCGCAAGCCCCGCGCAGCGGCTGATTCAATGGGCTCCATTGAATCGGCGCTGCGTGGCTGGCGCGGACTAGCCGAGGACTTGGGCGAATGGGCCTTCTACGCCGTCGCGGTGCTACTGGTGCTGGCTTTGGTTAAGCGCTTCCCCTACCGGCCGTTCGCCAAGACACACCACTGGATGGCAGCGATCTACCTGGTGCTGGCCTTCCACACCTTGGTGCTTGTGCAGTTCTCCTATTGGGCGCAGCCCGTGGGCTGGGCTTTGGCTATGCTGCTGGCGAGCGGCACGGTATCGGCGGCGTGGGTACTGCTGGGCCGGGTCGGTGCGCAGCGCACCGCGCACGGTGTCATCGAATCGCTGCAGACCTACCCTGCGCTGAACGTGCTGGAAACTACCCTGCGGATGGACCCGGGCTGGCCCGGCCACCGGCCCGGGCAGTTTGCCTTCGCCATGTCCAACCCGAAAGAAGGCCCGCATCCCTACACGCTGGCCTCAGCCTGGGTGCCGGAAAACCGGCGCATCACCTTCATCACCAAGGCGCTGGGCGACCACACCCGCCGGCTACCGGAACGCCTACAAGTTGGCGACCGGGTGACGGTCGAGGGGCCTTACGGCTGCTTCACTTTCGACGACGGACGTGCCCGCCAGATCTGGATCGGCGCCGGCATCGGCATCACCCCATTCATTGCGCGCATGAAGTATCTGGCGCAGCACAAAGGCCAAGACGCACGCCCCGTCGATTTGTTCCATCCGACGAGCGACGCTGATCCGCAGGCCATCGAGAAGCTTCGCGCCGACAGCCAGGCGGCCGGCGTGGCGCTACACCTGTTCATCGACAAGAAAGACGGTCGCCTGACGGGTGAGCGCCTGCGTGCTATGGTGCCAAGTTGGAAAGACGCCAGCGTCTGGTTCTGCGGCCCCACGGCCTTCGGCCGCGCGTTGCGCGCCGACCTGCTGGCCCAGGGGTTGGAGCCGGAAGCGTTCCACCAAGAGCTTTTCGAGATGCGCTGAATGGAAGAAAGCACATGCGCATATTGATCGTGGAAGACTCGCAAACGCTGGCCGAAGCCCTGAGCCAGAGCCTTCAGTCGGAAGGCTATGCCTGCGATACAGCAGCCGATGGCGTGTCCGCGCTGAAGTTTCTTGCCAGCTACCGGTACGACGCCATCATTCTGGACTTGATGCTGCCCCGGCTGGACGGCTTTGGCGTGTTGCGCACATTGAGCCGGGAGGCCCATGCCGCACCGGTGTTGGTGCTCTCCGCGCGCGAACTGCTCGACGACCGGGTGCGGGCCTTGGATGCGGGTGCCGATGACTACCTGACAAAACCCTTCGAGCTGGCCGAGCTGCTGGCTCGCCTGCGGGCGCTGGTGCGGCGTCCGCCGCAACGGGACGTTCCAGTTCTGCGCCACGGCGATCTGGAGGTCGATCCGCGCTCGCGCACCGCGAGATTCAAGTGCATGGATCTTGGGCTCACGCCGAAGGAATATGGACTGCTCGACTTGCTGCTGCGTCGGCGCGGCGCCACGTTATCTCGCCCGCAGATTTTTGAACATTTGTACGACAGCCGCAGCGATGCATCGGACAAGGTGGTGGAGGTGATCGTCAGCACCCTGCGAACCAAGCTCGCCCAGTGCGGCCTGGATGAACTGATCGTGACACGACGTGGCTTCGGCTACATCCTGCCCTGAACGATGGTACGCCCCGATTCCGAAGCCCTTTCTGATGCGAGTCAAGGCGGATCCTGGTCCTTGCAGCGGCGGCTGGCTGCCAGCCTGGTGATCTGCATTGGAGGAACCTTCGCGATCCTGTTTCCCGTTCTCGACTACTGGATCGACCACGAAATCTACCGACGGATGGACACCACCCTGATGCAACGATCGGCGGCGGTGGGGCGCGTGCTGCAGGAGTTGGATGCGAGACAGCTCGAAAGCCTCATGCCGGAATACGAGCCTAGCGGGCATACCGAGTTCTTCACGGTCTTTGATTCGCAGACCCACCGGACCTTGCTGCGTTCGCCCAGCAGTGCTGGGGCCGAGCTTGCACTTGGGCCACTGGAGCAAGGCACCCCGCGCTATTACGACGTGACACTCCCGGATGGCCACGCGGGTCGCGCGCTGGCGACGCGCATATCCGTAGCTGGCGAAAAGTCCCGGCTGCTGGTCGTGGCGACTGAACGCAGGGATTGGGATCAAACCGAGCGGCGCATCCACTTCGCGCTCCTGGGCGGTATCGTCCTGGCGACGCTCCTGGCCACGGGCCTAGCGCTGCTCATGGTTCGGCGCATCGTGGTCATGCTGGAGCGCGTCGGCGTGCAACTGGCCGACCTGCGTACGGATCGGCCGATTGCGCGGATCGGAGCGGACTTTCCCCGCGAACTGCGGCCGTTTGCCGAAGCCTTCAATCAGGGCTTGCATCACCTGTATGCGGCCATTGTCCGCGAGCGCCGCTTCTCCCGCGACGTGGCCCACGAGTTGCGCACGCCCCTGGCGGAAATCCGCATCAGCGCAGAAAGCGCTTTGATCGATGCCGACCCGGCCCGAATCCAGCGCGCCCTGAATGCAACGATCCAGGCCAGTTCACGCATGCAGCGCAGTGTGGACACTCTGCTGTTGTTGGCGCGGCTTGAGTCCGGTCAACACACACTGGTGCTGGATCCTCTGGATCTAACAGCTTTGCTGCAAGAGTTACTGGCGGGACTCAACGTCCAGCAAATGGCACCTAAGTCACCCATCCGCGTGACTTTGCCTGAATCGGCATGGGTGCAAAGCGATCAGGGCGTGATCGAACGCATCGTCTCCAACCTCTTGCGCAATGCCATCGAATACGCGCCCGAAGGCGACGACATTCAATGTCGGCTGGAGCGCGCGGCTTCCGGCTGGATGTTGACCATCGTCAACACAGCTCCCAATTTGCAGGCATCCGATCTGGATCAATTCGGCCTTCGCTTCTGGCGCAAGGATTCCGAAGGTGGCACGGCGCACCACGCCGGGCTGGGACTTGCACTGGCTCTGGCGCTCGCGCATGCCATAGACCTGCCGCTGGCGTTCTCACTGGACAACGGTCGGCTGTCCGCGCGGCTTGGCCCTTGGCCACCGCTGCTCTGACATTGACACAGATCTACACCGCAGTGCCGAACATGGCTCCCACGCCCGCTGTCACCGCCATGGCAAATGTGCCCCAGAACGCGACGCGCAGCGCACTTTTGAAGAGCGGCGTACCACCCACGGCAGCAGCCGCAGCGCCGAGCAGGGCCAGGAAGACAATCGCCGTCGCGACGGTCCAATAGAGCAGGCTCTGCTCCGGCGCCAACAGAACCACGGCCAGCGGCATGGCTGCACCCACGGCGAAGCTTCCAGCGGACGCCATGGCGGCTTGCAGCGGGCGAGCGCTCAAGGTTTCAGAAATGCCCAATTCATCGCGCGCGTGCGCGCCCAGCGCATCATGCGCCATCAATTGCGTGGCGACCTGATCCGCGAGTCGATGATCCAGGCCACGCCGGACATAGATGGCCGTTAGTTCCCGATGCTCTGCTTCCGGACTGTTTTCCAGTTCATCACGTTCCCGCGCTAAATCCGCCTTCTCCGTATCAGCTTGTGAATAGACCGACACGAACTCGCCTGCAGCCATGGACATGGCACCGGCTACCAACCCCGCGATGGCCGTGGTCATGATGCTGGCATGGCTTGCATGGGCAGCAGCCACGCCTGCAACTAGGCTGGCCGTGGAAATGATGCCGTCATTGGCACCCAGAACAGCGGCGCGCAGCCATCCGATATGTTCAGTGCGGTGACTTTCAGGGTGGGCGCGGTGGTGAAATTTTGTCATTGGAAAATCAAATCCATGTGAAGCAGCCCAAGGCCAGCAGTTCAGGGACGATGACCGGGGAGCATGCGAACCAGGGTGGTGTCACGCATGACGTAGTGGTGCAACAGCGCCGCCATCGCATGCAATCCGATCAAGACATAGCCCAATGTCGCCAGCGCCTCATGGACATCCTTGAGTTGGCGCGACAAAGCAACGTCGGTGCCGATCAGAGACGGAATGGGCAAGCCAAACAGAACAATCGGCTTGCCCGCCGCACTCAAGGTGAGCCATCCGAGCAGCGGCATGGCGAGCATGAAGCTGTAGAGCGCATAGTGCATGACATCGGCGAGCGTGGCCTGCCAGCGTGGCATGGGTGGTTGGATCGCGGGCATCGCGCCCGCCTGGCTGCGCACCCAGACACGAATAAGGACGATCACCAGAACGCTGAGGCCCAGCAGGTAGTGCAAGGACTTCATGGCGTCTCTCAAGGCGCCCTTGGGTGCCAGTCCGCGCAGCTCCATGCTCGCATAGACCGCGATGATGAGAAGCACGGTCAGCCAATGCAGTCCTATGACCAAAGGACTGAAACGGTATTCGGAATTCCTGAAATTCATGGTGTATGGATGCGATGTTTGAGGTAGCAAAGGCGCACCGCTGGCATATCAGAGCAAGTTACTGATAAATCAGTTTATCGATTGCTTGCTGCTCAAAGCAGGCGTTTCGCCGAAATACATCGTACTGAGCAAATTTCGCTTTCTCCAAAGCCTTCTCAAAGCTTCATCGAAGAACATGAGCCGATCTTTTACAAGAGATCGACCGCATGTTTCGCCTCATTAACCTCGCGCACCGCTCCATATGCGACGGATTTTCAATCCCCGCTGTGTGCTTTCTACTCTGCTCTACGTCGTTTGGGGCGGCACAAGCATGAGCTTCCCGACCTTGAAAACGGCGGGCACAGCCAGCCGAACTAAGACCTTGGCCTTGTCTGTCGTCAGTGTGGCAGT
This sequence comes from Stenotrophomonas sp. STEN023, assembly GCF_056760135.1. NCBI lineage: Bacteria > Pseudomonadati > Pseudomonadota > Gammaproteobacteria > Lysobacterales > Lysobacteraceae > Stenotrophomonas > Stenotrophomonas sp. STEN023. Next base: position 18,702 of record NZ_JBRREF010000071.1, read on the forward strand.
TCTGGCTGCCGTAGGGTACGGCTGGTGGGCTCGGACAACGCAGCAGACAACCGTAGCCGATAAAGACGCGAGCGAGGCTGTCGCCCAACCGAACGCTGGCGGCGTTCACCTCAACGCCGCTCAGCTTCGCGCGCAGGGTGTAGAAACCGCACTCGTCAAGGATGCCGCAGTGATACCGCTGGATGGCTTACCCGCGCAGACGGTGGCACCACTCTCGGCCAGCGCGCAGGTCGTGGCGCCATATGGCGGTGTGGTGACGCGCGTTCTGGTCGATGAGGGCGCCGCAGTGCGCCAAGGACAGGCGCTGGCGCGCATCCAGAGCAAGGACGTTCTGGCGTCGCAGGCTGATCTGGCGCGTGCCCGAACCGAAGCGGCGGTGGCCGCGGCGCAGGCCCGGCGCGATGCCACGCTCCTGGCCGAGGGCATCATCCCAGCCACGCGCAACGAGCAAACCCAAGCGCGCGCGGCGGCTGCGCAAAGTACGTTGCAAGAGGCCAATGGCGCCCTCGCACGGCTTCGACCCGTTAGCGGCGGGCAGGCCGGCGAGTATGAATTGCTGGCGCCTTTGTCCGGGCGGGTGATGCGCCGTCACCTGAGCCTCGGGCAGGCGGTCGCGCCGCTCGACATCGCCTTTACAGTGGCTCAGCCTGGCCCTCTGGATGTCAGCGTCGCGGTTCCGCTGCGCTGGCGCTCAGATCTCCACCCAGGCTTGGAAGTGCGTCTTCCCGATGGCACGATCGCTCGCGTGACGGCTGTTGGTGGCGACACTGACCTCAGTAGTCAGAGCCTGCGGGTACGTGCCCGCGTCGATGCAGATCAGGCAGGGGCAGACCGCTATGCGGCCGGGCAGCAGATCAGTGTCGCGCTGTTGCTGCCAGCACCGCAGGGCACCTTGAGCGTGCCATCGGCCGCACTGCTGCCAGCGGGCAGCGCCCACGTGCTCTACGTTGCTGAGCCGTCATCGCAAGACAAGCAAGGCGACCTACGCGTCCGCGCTGTTCCGGTGCAACTGCTGGGGCAAGACGAATCAGAGGCGTCAAGCGCCGTGCGTGCCGTTTCGCCAGACACTGCGCCGCTTGCGGCAAGCATGCAGGTCGTTGTGCGCGGTACGGCACTGCTCAAATCCATGATTCCATTGCAATGAGGGGCGACCACGCATGTTGTCCCGTCTGATTGAATTCTCCCTGCGCCAACGTGCGCTGGTACTGCTTGGCGTGCTGGCTTTGGCGGGTGCGGGCCTGGCGGCCTTCCTGCAACTGCCGATCGACGCCTATCCAGATATTTCCCCCACGCAGGTCAAGCTGATTATCAAGGCCCCTGGCATGACGCCCGAGGAGGTGGAGTCGCGCGTGATCACGCCGCTGGAGATGGAGTTGCTCGGCGTGCCGCGGGGCGTGATGCTGCGCTCCACGGCCAAGTACGCCATCGCCGACATCACGCTGGACTTTGCCGAAGGCAGCGACATCTACTGGGCGCGTCAGCAGGTGGCTGAACGCTATGCCGGCGTTTCGGGCAGCCTCCCCGAAGGCGTCAGCGGCGGGCTGGCGCCGATTTCGACACCGCTGTCGGACGTGTTCATGTTCACCATCGAAGGCGGTGGCCTCACGTTGAGCGAGCGCCGCGCCCTGCTGGACTGGACGCTGCGCCCGGCTCTGCGCACGCTGCCCGGTGTTGCTGATGTCAACGTGCTGGGTGGAGAAGCCAAGAGCTTTGCTGTGGTGCCGGATCGCGCACGGCTTTCCGCTGCGGGCCTCAGCTTCTCTGATGTCATCACGGCGATCGGCCGCAACAACCGCAATGACGGTGCGGGCCGCCTGGATGCAGGCGAAGACACGCTGATCGTGCGCGCCGAAGGCGCGATCCACACTTTGGACGATTTATCCCGTCTGATCCTGCGCGCGGGGGCCAATGGTACGGCCCCAGTTCGCCTGGGCGACGTGGCCCAGGTGCGCATCGAAGGCGTGACGCGATATGGCGCCGTCACCCGGGACGGCGCGGGCGAAGCGGTGGAAGGCATCGTGGTGGCGCTGCGCGGGGCCGATGCCTCGGCGCTGGTCAAAGCCATTCGAGCCCGGCTGGACGAGGTGACTCCCAGCCTGCCGCCCGGCGTCAAGGTGGTGCCGTTCTATGACCGCAGCACGCTGATCGAGCGCGCCGTGGGCACGGTGGAAAGCGCCTTGCTGGAAGCGACGGTACTGGTCGTTATCCTGCTGCTTCTGTTCCTCGGCGAGCTTCGCGCCGCGCTGGTTGTGGCGGTGATGGTGCCTTTGGCGGCACTGGGCACCTTCTTGCTGATGCGTCTGGTCGGCATGAGCGCTAACCTGATGAGCTTGGGGGGCCTCGCGATCGCCATCGGCATGCTGGTGGACGCTGCCGTAGTGGTGGTGGAAAACGCCGTCAGTCGGCTCGACCCGCACGCGCCCAGTGCGCACCAGCCGCGCCTGCACCGCATATTCGCGGCGGCGCGCGAGGTCGCCGTGCCCGTGGCCTCCGGCATCCTCATCATCTGCCTTACCTTCATGCCCCTGCTCACGCTGCAAGGGTTGGAAGGCAAGCTGTTCGTGCCGGTGGCGCTGACCATCGTGTTCGCCCTGGGCGTCTCGCTGCTGCTGTCGTTCACGCTGGTGCCTGTGCTGGCCTCGCTGCTGCTCAAGGAACACGCGCACACCGAGCCGTGGGTGATGCGCTGGGCTACGCGCCTGTACCAACCGCTGCTGGAGGCTGCGCTTCACCACCCGCTACGCGCATCGGCAGTCGCCATCGCGGCCCTGGCATTGGGTGTGGTGGCCTACCTCGGCACGGGCAAGGCGTTCATGCCGACGATGGACGAAGGCGATATCTTGCTGCAACTGCAAAAACCGCCGTCCATTGGGCTGCAGCGCTCGCTGGAGATTGACTTGGCCGTGCAGAAGGCCATCAGTGCGGCAGTGCCCGAGGTGCGGCACAGCATCGGGCGGGTGGGCTCGGACGAGCTGGGGCTCGACCCGATGGGCCTGAACGAAACCGACCTGTTCATGCAGCTCGCACCGCGCAAGGATTGGCATGCAGCCGACAAGGAGGCCTTGAGTGCCGAGATACGCAAGGTGATGGATGCCTTCCCCGGCCTGGAATTCGGCTTTACCCAGCCCATCGAGATGCGCATCTCAGAAATGCTCACCGGCAGCCGGGGCGACGTGGCCGTCAAGCTGTTCGGCCCTGATCTGCAAACACTGGGCGATCTGGCGCAGCGCATGGCCGCTCGCATCGAGAAAGTGCCCGGTGCGCGCGACGTGCTCACCCAGGCCAGCGACAGCGTGGAATACCTGCAGGTGAAGGTGGATGCGCAGGCGGCGGGGCGCGCCGGGCTGGCCGTAACACAGGTTCAGGACGAGTTGCGCGCGCAACTCGAAGGCGTTCCGGCCGGGCTGGTGATCGAGCCGGACAGGCGCACGCCCATCGTGGTGCGCGGGGATGCCCGGCTGCGCGGATCGGCCGAGCGGTTCAAGGACTTGCAGCTCGCCCGTGGCGATCAGGGCGAAATCCCCCTGGCCTCGCTGGCGCGCATCGCCACCACCGATGGCCCCGTGCTGGTGCGGCGCGAGAACGGCTCGCGCTTCGCACTGATCCAGTCCAGCGTGAGCGGGCGCGATCTGGTCGGCTTCGTGGATGAAGCGCGCGCAGCCGTGGCGCGCGACGTGCCGCTGCCGCCCGGCTATCGCGTCGAATGGGGCGGGCAGTTTGAGAACCAGCAACGTGCAGCGGCCCGCCTTGGCATGGTGGTGCCGGTGGCCCTGGGGCTGATTTTCTTCGTGCTGTTCATGACCTTCGGCTCGGTGCGGCAGGCCGCGCTCATCCTCGGCAACGTGCCGTTTGCCATGGTCGGCGGCGTGGCGGCGCTGTGGCTATCGGGGCAGTACCTGTCGGTGCCTGCTTCGGTCGGCTTCATCGCGCTGCTGGGCATCGCCGTGCTCAACGGATTGGTGCTGGTGACGCACTTCAACCACCTGCACGCGCTGGGCCTGCCCATGGAACAGGTGGTGCGTGAAGGTTCTCTGCGACGGCTGCGCCCCGTGCTGATGACGGCTTCCATCACCGCTTTTGGTCTGGTGCCCCTGCTGCTGGCCAGTGGCCCTGGCTCTGAGATCCAGCGCCCACTCGCCATCGTGGTGATTGGCGGGCTGGTCAGCTCCACGGCGCTGACCCTGGTCCTGCTGCCGGTGCTGTACCGGCGATTCGGCCAGGCCATCTCCTCACAACAAGGAGTCCATGCATGAACGGATTGAAAGAAGCGCAACTGGTGCGCCTGAATCTGGTATTTCCACCCACGCTCGAAGACGCCGTCACCGATGCCCTGATGGCCGACCCGGTGCTGCCAGGGTTCACCCTGTTGCACGCCGAAGGGCATACCGGCGACTTCGCGCGCGCGTCCATTCGCGAGAAAGTTCGCGGCCGTGTGGATCGGCGCGTCATCTGGGTGTTGATCGAACCCGAACGGCTGGAACAGGTTCTGGCGCATCTGCGCCAGCGCATCGCATCGAGCGATGTGCGCTGGTGGGTGGAGCCGGTGTTGGCAAGTGGAAGACTGGTATGACGAATAAAAACAAAGGATGCAGCCTGGTGCTGCCGACTGGTTCCGTCATGGTGGCTATCGCGGCTTTGACATTTCATCCCGCGCAAGCGCACGCCGATGATCTCTCTTGGCTGCCTCCGCAGGTGCAAGTCGAAGCGGCGATGAAAACCCAGCCGGTCGTGAATGCAGCAGCCGCTCGCTTGGACGCGGCTGCTGCCACGCAAAGCGCCCTTGAAGCCGGTAGCCACGAGTTTGAACTCAGTAGCGGCCTACAACGTCGAAACGTGACCAACGAAGCGCGTCGCTACAACGAATGGGAAATCCAGCTCAGCCGTGCTGTTCGCTTGCCAAACAAGGCACGTATAGATCGGGACATCGGTAGCCGCACCCGCAGAGTGGCCGATATGCGCCTTGAAGATGCCGAGCACCAAATGGCAAGGCGACTGTTGGAAGTCTGGGCCGGATGGTTGCGCAGTTTCGTCGTAGCCGACGAGATGCAAGCGCAGGAAAAGTTGCTTATACGTGAGCAGGAAGCAATGGCCCGCCGCGTGACCCTGGGCGATGCCGCGCAGCGGGACAGCGACGTTCTGCAAGCCGAACGCGCAATGCTTGCTGCCCAGGTTAGCGCTGCGCGCGACGCAGAACGGGCAGCACGACAAACGGTAGTGATCGAGTTCCCCGGCATTGAGATTCCCGCACGGCCATCCACGCTGCCAGATCCCGATCCCTTGCAGGGCGGGGTACAGGAGTGGCTGGCGCGAATTGTGCGACAAAGCGTCGAAATCGGCATTGCCGATGGAGAGGCAGCTCGCCTTGCCAAGGTGGCCGAGCGAGCTCGCGCCAACCGCACGCCCGACCCCACAGTCGGGGTACGCATGATGTCTGAACGCGGCGGGGCGGAACGTGTCATTGGCGTTGTCCTGACGGTGCCATTTGGCACAGACTATCGCAGTGCAATGGCTGCCACGGAAAGCGCCAATGCGGCGGCCGCAGAGGCGGAGGCGCTCGGCGTGCGGCGCGCGGTGGAGCAAAGTGCGTGGGTCGCCGTGCAGGCTGCCGACAGCAAGCGCACACAGTGGCAGTCATTCGCGCAGGCGCTGGCCGCGCAGACCACGGCCAGCAACCGCACGCGGCGGGCTTGGGAATTGGGAGAGGCCTCCTTGGCCGAATACCTCTTGACGTTGCGCAACCTGCGCCAGACACGACTCGCCGAGGCACAGGTTCGCGTCGATGCGTTGCAAGCATCAGCACTGGTGCGTATCGACGCGCATGCGCTGTGGCATTCGAAGGAGGCACATGCCGATGCCCCCCAATGAATTCCGACTACTGGGCAACGCCCCACTATCCAACGCACCATTCGCACCTCGATTCTTAATCACTCATTTAGCGCTACCAGCGGGTGCGGCGCTGATCATCAGCAGTCTATTGATGGATGGCGGTGGGGACTTCTGGGTCGCCGATCATCTCTATCGCTTGCAGGGCAGCCGATGGGCTTTGCGGGATGCCTGGCTAACCAACAACCTGCTGCATCGGGGTTCCTCGTACTTCACCTTGGCCAGCGGCGGATACATCATCAGAATCAAGCCGATCGCGATCGGAATGTTGGTCGACCCTATCGAAAGGCTGTTCAACGCGTTGGGCACGCCCTCGAACAACGCGCCCAGGCCGACGCCGAGCGCCATGGCGGCGAAGATCCAGAGCGTGAGATACCGGTCCAGGAAGGACAGGCGGGAGGTTTCAGTAGTCATGGGAGTTTCCGGGAGGACGGTCAGTTGATCTGCGCAATCTGATCGAGCTGTGCCTTGAGAGCTTTACGGTCATCCCATGCCCCGTCAGGAATCTCCAGGAAGGCCTTCAGGCGGGCCTTGATGATCTGATGTGCCCGATCGAATGCTTCAGCCTTCTGTGCATCCGAGCCTTCTACGCCGGCCGGATCGGACAAGCCCCAGTGCACGCGCACGAAATCGCCAAACACGACCGGGCACGCTTCGGCAGCCGCGCTGTCGCACACGGTGACTATCAGGTCCATGGCAGCAGCATCCGCTTCGGCAAATTCATCCCAGGACTTGCTACGCAGGCCCTCCACCGGGAAGCCCTCGCGCTGCAACTGAGCAATGGCGAACGGATTGACCCGACCGGCCGGCTGGCTGCCTGCACTGAAGGACCGATAGCGGCCTTCGCCCCACTTTGTCAGGGTCGATTCGGCCATTGGAACCGTGTCGCCGTGTCGGGTTGTAAAACATCTCGATGTACTGGAAGACATCGGCGCGTGCCTCGTCGTGATTGCTGTAGATCCGCCGCTTAATCCGTTCGCG
>NZ_JBRREF010000072.1:0-25099 GCF_056760135.1 Stenotrophomonas sp. STEN023
CGCTATGGAACCACCCGATCCCATCCCGAACTCGGAAGTGAAACGTAGCCGCGCCGATGGTAGTGCAGCCTAAGCTGTGCGAGAGTAGGTCATCGTCAGGGTTTTTATCTAGAACCCCGCTGCTCACGCAGCGGGGTTTGTCTTTTTATGTAAGCCAGGGGTTTTACAGCCTGGTTTTAGTTCCGCAAGGATACGCATTGGAGCTGGCGCAACGCGCTGCTCAAACCGTCTTCCTGATGAAACTAGCGCTATGGAACCACCCGATCCCATCCCGAACTCGGAAGTGAAACGTAGCCGCGCCGATGGTAGTGCAGCCTAAGCTGTGCGAGAGTAGGTCATCGTCAGGATTTAAACCTAAAACCCCGCTGCCAGAAGCAGCGGGGTTTTTCTTTGCGTGAAACAGCGGCGCACGCGCACTTGTAGGAGCGGCGTAAGCCGCGAAGCTCGTAGAAACAACGATGCGGGAAGGCCTGAGCGAAGCCAGAAGCTAAAAGCCAAAGCTCCCCTCATCCCAACCCTTCTCCCGCAGGCGGGAGAAGGGCTAAGGCAACAGCTGGAGCCAAGGCCACAGCCAGGCCGCAGCCAAGGCCAAGGCCAAGGCCAAAGCCAAAACCAAAGCCAAAGCCAAAGCCAAAGCCAAAGCCAAAGCCTTGGGGCTCTGTGGGCGCTACCAGGAAAGCTCCTGCCGAACATGGTTCGGCACTACGGTCTCGCCGGTCCTGTTGCTGAACCGTCACAAAAACCGTCGGAAACTCAAAGGCTCGCTGTCACCGTGGATGCACAGCGGCCATTGTCGCCAGCCTGTTCGAACCAGGTGTTCACCGCGCCCGATAGACGATCCAGACGCATCGGCAATGTCAGGTGGTCTTCGGCTGCGACTTCAAGATAACGCGCACGCGGCGCCGCCGCAGCCAATGCGCGTCCCTGTGCAACCGGAATGTGTTCGTCGTCGCGGCCGTGGATCAGCAGCACGCAGGCTGGAACCTGTGCCAAGGCCTGGCCGACGTCGACCTTATCCAGATTGATGCCAAGTTTGCGATCGGTGGTGGCGATGGCCTCATCCAATCCACGGCCGCCGTATTGCCAACGTGCCAACGGCAGTGCGACATAGTCGCTCCAACGTTCCGGTGGCTTGGCCAGCATATGCGGCACCATCGTGCGGATTGCTTCGCCGGCGTTGTCGAACGATTCCATTGCCACGACGCTGCGCAGCTGCGGGCCCAGCTCGCGGGCAGCGAAGATCGCGGTAGCGGCGCCATATGAGACACCGAGCAGGTGCACTGGGCCGCTGATCTTGCCTTCGCCCTTCAGGGCTCTCAGTGCCGCGACCACATCCTCACCTTCGCGCGTGCCGTAGCCGGATAGCGCATGACCCGAACGGCCGTGGTTACGCAGATCCAGCGCGATTGTGCGGTAACCCTGTTGCGCCAATTCCAGTGACCAGGGCATCAATGAGCCGCCGTCCATCATCCAGCCATGCAGCAGGATCACCGTGCCGCGTGGCGCCGCATGGTTCGCGATGCTGGGTGCGGAGGCATCCAGTGAGAACTCAGGGAAATGTTCGCCCTTGCCCAGATAGCGGTAATCCAGCCGATAGTCGCCCGGCTCGAATGACACCCAGTGCAGGGCGACACCATCGCTGCCGGCAACGCTGCCTTGCTGATGTGGCAGGCGGGCGAGCAGGGCGTCGATGCGTTCGGTAGGGACCAGCGGTGAAGTGCCACCGGGCGCGGCCAAGCGCTCGCTGAGTGACAGCGGGGGAACGGGAGAGGAGAGGGCAAAGCCGGCCAGCATCACGCAGACGCCAGCCAGCGCCAGCGAACGAAGCATGGCGGGAACCGGTTTGGGGAGCCTGCCACGGTAGCCACAAGGATGCGCTGCATCTACCGCGTGGCGATGACAGGTAGATGACCGTTGTGTTGTGTTTGGGTTGCGGTGAGTTCCGCTCCCGATCAGGTGTCCGGTCAACAGCGGGCGGTGTGACAGACCGGTGCCCTTGTTTGTGGGAGCGGCGTAAGCCGCGAAGCAGATCAGGGGGCCGCATCTTCAGGCACTGTGCTGCCAGGGAAAATGCGCTTGCAGCTGTTTGTAGGAGCGGCGTTAGCCGCGAAGCTGGTAATGCATCTGCGATTGACGGCCTTGCACTTGCAGCCTTTGGGGTCGTCGGAGCGGTGAAGCTGGTTGATTGCGGCAGGCCAGCGACGAAGCGGGTGAAGCGGGCCAGACCCCCACCCCACAACCCCAAACCGGGGAGGGGGATAAAAACCAGCGATAGGGGGGGGGGAGGGGATTGATAGGGACCCCCCCCCCCCCCTGGGGGGGTGGGGGTTCACGCGCGGGGTGGGGGGGGCTCGCGGTGGTCGGGGGCCCCCGCCGCTGTTGTTACCTGGATCAGAAGCGCTGCTGGTACTTCATGTACATGAAACGGCCGATGTCGAAGCCACCGTAATAGGTGAAGCTGCTGTTCGGCTGGCTGTACATGATCGGGCCTTCGTGCTTGAACACGTTGTTTACGCCCAGCGACACGGTACCGTTCCACGGCAGGGCATAACGTACCTGCAGGTCGTGGAAGGTGTTGGAGCCCAGCTTGCGGCTCGGCTGCATGTCCGTGTACGGCGACTGGAAGTCCGGCATGTTGCACTCCGGGCCACCGTCCAGATCGTAGGAGCACTTCTCCTTCATGCTGGAGTAGTAACGGGTGGTCCAGCTCGCGCCGAAATTGCCGTTCTGCCAATCCATCGTCAGGTTGGAGCGCACGCGGAAGTTGCCTTCCCAGCCGGTGAACTCTTCGACCGGGGTGGTTTCTACGTTGTCGCTCTTGCGCGAGAGGTAATCAACATACGTGGTGTTCCAGCGCAGCGACAGCTGGCCGTAGGCCATTTCCGGCAGGCGGTAGCGCACGCCGAGGTCGTAACCAGCGGTTTCCTGATAGCCAGCGTTGTTCAACGAACGGTTCATGCCGCTGACCTGGCCCTTGTCGCTGCCGGTGCTGTAGCGGGTGAAGCGATCGCAGGCAGAGGTGATTCCCTGCACATAGCACTGGTTGAGGATGTCGGTGGCCGACTCGCCGACGATCACGTCGTCGATGCGGATCTTCCACCAGTCCAGGCTCAGGTCCAGGCCGCTGACGAAGTCTGGGCTGTAGACCAGGCCAACGGTCCAGGTCTTGGCGGTTTCCGGCTTCAGCGCGGCATTCGAGCCCGAGGTGAAGTCGGTGACGGCCTGTACGCCGGAGGTGGTGGCCAGTTCGCCGTCGCCGGTCTTCTGGCGGAAGTTCGCGCCCAGGCCGGCAGCGCTGCAGCGTGCAGCCACTTCGGCGTTGCGTGCAGCGGCGCCGAAGGCGCGGTCGCACGGGTCGGTGACGCGGTCACGGGTGGTGACGGTGCCGCCGTACAGGTCGTCCACGGTCGGTGCGCGGAAACCGGTGCCGTAGGTGGCACGAACCAGCACGGTGTCGTTCGGCTTCCACTTCAGGCCGAACTTGCCGTTGGTGGTGCCACCGAAGTTGTTGTAGTCCGAGTAGCGGCCAGCCAGGTCCAGCGACAGCTCGCGGGCGAACGGCAGGTCAGCCAGCAGCGGTACCTGCACTTCCAGGTAAACCTCGTCCAGCTTGTAGTCGCCACGCGTCGGCGCGCCGCTGGTGCCGGCGATCTGGCCGTTCTGCACCATCAGGTCGGGGGTGTAGCTGGCTTCTTCGCTGCGGTGCTCCACGCCCATCGCGGCCATGATGTCACCGGCCGGCAGGCTCGCCAGCGAGCCGGAGATATTGGCGCTGACCACCTTGGTGGTGCTGCGGATTTCATCGGTGAAGCGGGTGAAGATGTAGTCGCGCACGGCCTTGTCGCTGAGCGAGCCGGGCGTGTTGCTGCCTGCCGGTGCCAGCGGATTCCATGGCACGCAACCTTCGATCACGTTGCCGACGCTGCCGCAGCGGGCGACGCCGCCGGCATCGATGAAGGATGGGCCGACGGCCAGATTGACGTTCGGCTGGTACATGCTCTGCAGGCTCCGGCGCTCGCCTTCATTGCGGTTGAACATGTAGCTGACGTTCCAGTCCCAGAACCGCGAACCGGTCTCGAAGCTGCCTTCCAGGCCGATGCTGGCGCGCTTGGTGGTCAGCGCGTTGTTGGTCGCACGGGGGTATTCCTCGGTGCGACGCGAGAACAATACGTCCTTGCCCCAGTGGTTGAACGCACTGGTGGCCGAGAGTGCGGCACGCGCGCCACTGGCTGCCTGCGAGGCCGACACCGAGTACGGGTAACCGGCCAGTTGCTTGACCGACTCGCGCTCGCTGTACAGAACATCGGCGACAACACGCAGATCATCAGTGATCTGGAAACCACCATTGGCAAACGCCGACTTGCGCTCCAGCGAGGAGAGCAGGGTCATGTTGGTCTTGGTATTTGCGTTGGCGGCCGGGTCCGGCTTCTTGAAGTTGGCGACATCGGACGGATCGCCGCCCGGGCCGACGCTGAGCGGATTGCCGTCGACGGTGACCGAACCCCACTGGGTATTGCCGTTCAGCCCATCGGTGGGATGGTAGGGGCCATTGGGATAGGCGGTGAACTCACGCGCGCCGCCCAGTACCGGATCCTCCGAGGTCTTCTCGGCACCAACACTGAACCAGCCGCGGTCGAAGGTCTTGCCGAAATTTGCGCTGTAAGCGCGCTTCTGGCCGTCGCCTTCGCCGTATTGGCCGACATAGGCGCTGGCGTCGCCGCCATCGAAATTCTTGCGGGTGATGACGTTGACCACGCCGGCGATGGCGTCCGAGCCGTACAGTGCCGACGCACCGTCGGTCAGCACTTCAACGCGCTCGACCATGGCCGAGGGAATCGAACCGACGTCGGAGTAACCGCCGGCGCTGACGCCCATGCGGCGGCCGTCGATCAGCACCAGGGTGCGTTCCGGGCCAAGGTTGCGCAGGCTGACGAACATGCCGCCGTAGTCGCGGCCGGATGACAGCGCCGAAGCGCGGCTCAGCGACGGTGCGCCGGCGGCGGTAACGTCCTGCAGGATGTCGGCGACGTTGACGTAGCCTTTCTTCTCGATTTCCGCACGGCTCAGGGCGATGACCGGCTGGGCGGTTTCAACGCTGGCCTGGCGAATGCGCGAACCGGTGATCTCGATGCGGTCCAGGGTGGTGGTTTCGCCCGCATCCTGTGCGAACGCGGTGAGGCTGGAGCTGCCGAGCAACGCGAGGGTGATCGCGGAGCACAGTTTGGTCGACTTCAAATACATCTCTTTCGGTTTTCCTTTATACCAACTACAAAAAAAGCGCCCTTGTGGGGCGCCGTCACAGATGCATCACCGTTGGGGGAGGGACACAGCATCTGCCATCACAGCTCCGCTGGCCGCCGGGACTTGGGCGGGGGCGCATGATGACCTAAACGGATAGATGCGTGAAGGTAGACTTTCCGCCAACCCACCTGCGCGTCGGCAGGTGGGTGGCTGATTCAGCGTGCAGCGCGGTGTTGGGTCAGGTTTCGCGCAGTGCGGTGGTGATTGGCAGGCGTGCCGCGCGCAGTGCCGGGAACAGGCCGCCAACTAGACCAATGCCCAAGGCCCACTTCAGTCCGCTCCATAGCAGGGGCGGCGAAACCTTGAACTGGAACACCACCTGGCTGAAGTTGTTGCCCAAGGTTGAAACGGTGAAGTTGTTGAATGCCAACCAGGCGATGGCACCGCCGAGCAATCCACCGAGCAGGGCCAGCAGCATGGTTTCCAGCATTACCGCAGTCACTACCGGAACGCCCCGGAAACCAATCGCACGCAAGGTGGCGATCTCACGCGCCCGCGTTGCGACAGCGGCATACATGGTGTTCAGTGCGCCGAATACCGCACCAACGGCCATGATCGCGCCGATCACCGTGCCCAGGATCTTGAGCAGCTTGTTCAAACCGCCGCCCTGCTTGCTGTAATACTCGGAAGTGGTCTCCACATCCAGTTTGAGGCGTGGATCGCTGCCGACGGCTGCCTTGAAGGCCTCAAAGCCCTGCTTGCCCTCGGTGCGCACGCTGATCGACTGCCAAGCGCTGCGGTTGTAGGTGGTTGCCAGCGTCTGCGCATCGGTCCACAACTCCGAATCATGTGCGTCGCCGGATTCGAAGATGCCAACCACCGTCCAGGCCTGGTTGCCAAGTGTCAGCGTCTTGCCGACTTCCAGCCCGCGGAACTGCTTCTGCGCACCACGACCAGCGACGATCTCGCGCAGGCCGGCACCGAACCTGCGGCCTTCGACCAGCTTCACCTTGTCGTGCACCGCCCACGCCTGCTCGCCGACACCGCGGAACTGCGCGTTGACATCGGTGCCGTCGCCACGCGAGGTGAGGTTGACCACCTGCGAGACCTCGGCAGATACCAGTGGCCGCCCATCTTCGCCACGCTTCACCCCAGGCAGGGTCTCCAGCAAGGGCACCTGATCGCGGGTGATCACCGAGTTGGTCTCGGCCTGCGAACCACCGCGCAGGACAATCGCCGTGCTGTCGTCGCCTGTGCTTGCCAAGGTAGCCTGGAAGCCCTGGCCCATCGCCAGCATCGCCACCAGTACACCGACCACGCCGGCGATGCCAATCACGATCACCGATGAGGAGCCCCAGCGCTGCGGCAGGCTGGCAAGACCAATGCGGGTTGCGGCCAGCGCCAGGCGGCCGCTGCGGGTGAGCAGCAACCACAGCGTGATCGCCACCGCGACCACGACAACACCGATCCATGGCAGTGCGATCCACACCCCAAGGCCAAGCACCAACAGCACTATCACCAGTGCATTCGAAAAAAAGTTCTTCATGATGTTCTCCTCAGCGCCCGGCCAGTGCGTCGACGATCTTCAGGCGCTTGGCCCGCAGTGCCGGCAGTACGCCCACCACCAGCCCGATCACCACGATCAGGACGGCTCCCACGATCCAGGTCTGTGCTGGCACGTGCGGCGGCAGCATGCCCATGGTCTGTGGTGCCAGTACCGGCAGTACCACTGCAGCCAGCCCCAGCCCGATGGCGCCACCCAGGCCGACCAGCACGATCGACTCCACCATCACCAGCATCAGCATGGTGCCGTCCTTGAAGCCCAGTGTTTTCAGCGTGGCCAGTTCCGGTATGCGCTCACGTACGGCCTGCGCCATGGTGTTGCCGGTGAGCAGCAGCAGGGTGAAGAACACCGCACCCATGATCGAAGTGACGATCATGCCGATGTCGGCGAACTGCTTGATGAAAGCCTGCTGAAACGCGGACTCGGTCTGGCTCTTGGTTTCGTGGTCGGAGTTGGCCGAGATCGCATCGATGGCCTGTGCCACGCGTGAGGCGTGGTCGGGGTTGTCCAGGCGCACGGTGTACCAGCTGACCTGGTTCTTGATGTAGTCGTTGGATTCATCGAAGTACTTCCAGTTCATCATCAACTGACGTTCTTCGTTGGCGGCGGTGGCGGTGTTCTTCGACTTGAATGTGCCGACCAGTTGCAGCGGCCAATCGTTGCTGCCACCGCGCGGGAAGATGGTGGCCTGCAACGGAATGGTGTCGCCGATCTTCCAGCCAAACTGCTTGGCCAGCGATTCACCGACGACAGCGCCGGTACGGGTGTTGCGGAACGCGTCTACCTGTTCCTTGGAGATGTCGAACTCGGTCATCAGGTCGAAGTAGTTCGGTGCGACCGAGAAGTTCGGAAAGAAATTCTTCTGGTCCTGGTAGATGCCGCCGAACCACATGGCGTAGGTGACATCGTCCACGCCCTCGATCTGCCGGATCTGCGATTCGAGCCGGATCGGCAATGACTGGGTGATGGAAAGGCGCGAGGCCACTACCAGACGATTGGCACCGGCCACGCTGTTGCCACCGCTGGCAAAGGCAACGCGCACGGAGTCGAGCATGCCGAACAGCAGGAACGCGGTAACGATGGAGAGCAGGGTGAACAGAGTACGCGTGCGGCTGCGGAACAGCTGCGCCCAGATCAATGAGAAGTACTTCATGGCCGTGCTCCTCAGTGCACCGGGGCGTCGACCAGCTCGCCCTTGTCCAGATGCACGGTGTGGGTGGCGTACTCGGCGGCCTTGGGATCATGGGTGACCATGATGATGGTCTTGCCGTGTTCGCGGTTGAGCAGCTGCAGCAGGCCCAGCACTTCCTCGGCGCTCTGGCGGTCGAGGTCACCGGTGGGCTCGTCGCAGATCAGGAAGGTGGGATCGGAGACGATGGCGCGGGCGATGGCCACACGCTGCTGCTGACCGCCGGACAGTTCATTGGGACGGTGGTCACGGCGATCGGCCAGGCCAACCAGGGTCAAGGCGATCTGTGCGCGGCGCTTGCGCTCGGCGGCGTTGAGGTTGGTCAGCAGCAGCGGCAGCTCGACATTCTTCTGTGCGGTGAGCATCGGCATCAGGTTGTAGAACTGGAACACGAAGCCGACATGGTGGCTGCGCCAGGTCGACAGCTGGCCGGCGCTGAGCTGGTCGATGCGTTGGTCTTCGATGTTGATCTCGCCGCCGCTTGGGGTATCCAGCCCGCCGATCAGGTTGAGCAGGGTGGTCTTGCCCGAACCGGAGGGGCCCATCAGCGCGACGAAGTCGCCGCGATCGATATCGAGGTTGATGCCGTGCAGTACCTGCACTTTTTCCGGGCCACGCTGGTAGGTCTTGGTGATGTTGCGCAGGGAGACGAGGGTGCTCATGGGTGATCCTCAGCAGTGACGCGGTGATGTTTGGTGTTTGATGTCGAACGTGGGAATGCTTCGCTTTGCTTCTGTTCCCTCCCTTTGCAGAAGGCAAGGGGAGGGCCAGGGAGGGGGCTTTGGCTTTGCTTTTCTCTGGCTTTGGCCGTTGCTGTTGTTGCTTTCCCCTCTCCCGCCTGCGGGAGAGGGGTAGGGGTGAGGGCAGCTTTTGCTCTGCTTCAGGCTTATGGGGTGGCTTTGCTTTACGTGGCTTTTCAAGCCAAAGCCAAAGCCCCCCTCCCCAACCCTCCCCTGCGCTTTGCGCAAGGGAGGGGGTAGAAGCAAAAGCAAAAGCAAAAGCGCTGCTTCAGTGCATCAGGTGATTCGCGCCAGCGCAGCAAGCATCACAAGCCTGCACTTACTTCTCAGCGCCTTCCAGCGCCACCTTGTCGCCATCCTTCAATTCAGCAGCTGGGCTGAGCACCACGGTTTGTCCGGCACTCAATCCCGACAGCACCTGCTTGTCCTTGGCCAATACCTGGCCCACGTCAAGCACCTGTTGTTTCACTTTGTCATCGGCCTGCACCACAAAGGCGACTGGCTTGCCGTCACGCTCGACAATTGCAGCTGCCGGGACGCGCACGCCCTTCGGTGCTTCGGTGCCGGCTGCAGCGGCCTTCTCGAGGAAGCTCACGCGTACGCCCATCTCCGGCACGATGCGCGGGTCCTTGGTCTCCAGTGCCACGCGCACCTTCACCGTCGCCTTGCCGCGGTCAGCGGTGGGAATGATGGCGATCACATGGCCTGGGATCTTCCAGTCCGGGTAGGCGTTGAGCACGGTTTCCACCGGCATCTGCGGCTGTACGCGGCCGATGAAGGCTTCGCCTACTTCCACTTCCACTTCCAGTGAATCCATGTCGACGATGGTGCCGATACCGGTACGGGTGAAGCCACCGCCGGCCGACAGCGGCGACACGATCTCGCCAGGCTGCGCGGCCTTGGCCGTCACCACGCCGGAGAACGGTGCGCGCACCACGTTGTTATCCACGCCCAGGTCGGCGATGGCCAGTGCATCCAGCGCTACCTTGGCGTTGTGACGGGCGGTCTGCAGCTGCGCACGCAGGCTGTCACGTGCGGCTACCGCCTGGTCGAACTGCGACCGTGAAACCAGTTGCTGGCCGACCAGTGACTGCAAGCGGGCCGCTTCGGCTTCGGCCTGGCGCAGTTGCGCCTGCAGGCCTTCGGTCTGGCTGCGGGCGGCGTCGAGCTGGGCGGCGTTGAGGCTGCGCTGTGCGTTGGCATCAATCGGGTCCAGTGTCGCCATTATCTGGCCTTCTTCGACACGCATGCCTTCCTCGATCATTACCTCGCGGACTTTGCCGGTGATCTTGGCTGACACGGTTGCCATGCGCCGGGCTACCACATAGCCACTGGCATCCAGCACCGAGCTGTTGCCGGCGCCGGCCTGGTTCATTGCCACCACCGGCGCGGTCTGTACGGTCACTGGTTTTTTGCCGCCGAGCAGGGCACCAACGCCCAGTACCAGCAACAGTGCCAACACCAGCCCGATCACAATCCACAGCCAGCGCCGCGACGGTGCAGGGCCACGCGGTGGCGGGGCGGAGCGGTCGATGCGGAGTTCCTTCAGCAGTTCAGCAGATGCATTCATGGGTAGCAGGACGGCGTGGGATGGGGAATGTGACCGCAACTTACCGCAATCCGTCGCGGTCGGCAGCGGCGGGTCGGGATGGACGCATCATAGGCAGCACCTGCCGGGCGCACAGGTGACGGCTGTCATGTGCTTTGCCTGATCGCATTCACTGGGGTGGCGGGCATTGTCGATCTAACGTGCAGCCATTCCCTGAGAAGGCATTGGCAATGAACCGACAAGGCGAGGTGCTGGCAAGCCTGCAGGGCGTGCACAAGCACTACGGCGCGGTGCGCGCACTGGACGGCGTCGATCTGGAGCTGAAGGCGGGGCAGGTGCTGGCCTTGCTTGGCCCCAATGGCGCGGGCAAGACCACGGCCATCGGCCTGCTGCTTGGCCTGCTGCGTGCTGATGCTGGCCAGGTGCAGCTGTTCGGGCAGGATCCACAGCGGCTGGTCGCACGTCGCGGCATCGGTGTGATGCTGCAGAGCGCGGCGCTGCCGGAGACGTTGAGTGTGGCCGAACTGATACGGCTTTCTGCCAGCTATTACCCGGCCCCGCGCGTCCTGTCGGAGACTGCTGCACTGGCTGGTATCGAGGATCTGCTGCAGCGCCGCTACGGCAAGCTGTCCGGCGGGCAGCAGCGGCGGGTGCAGTTTGCCCTCGCCATATGCGGGCGGCCACGGCTGCTGTTCCTGGACGAGCCGACCGTCGGCCTGGATCTGCCGGCCCGGCAACAGCTGTGGGCAACCGTGCGCGCCTTGGTCGGCGAGGGCACGGCGGTGGTGTTGACCACGCACTACCTGGAGGAAGCCGAACGTCTGGCAGATCGCGTCTGCGTGCTGCTGCGTGGCCGTATCGTCAGCGATGGCAGCGTCGATGCGCTGCGTGCACGGGTGATTCATCGCCGCATCCGCTGCATCAGCACGCTGGACGCGCCGACCGTGGGTAGCTGGCCGGGGGTGCTGCAGATCAGCCGTGATGGTGGCTACCTGCAGCTGCGCAGCGACCGCGTGGAAAGCGTGGTGCGACAGCTGCTGCAGGCAGACCCGGCGCTGTCCGGGCTGGAGGTGCAGCCGGCTGGCCTGGACGAAGCCTTCACCGACCTGACCAGCACAGATGCAGAACAAACCCAGCGTGAGGCTGCCTGATGAACGCTCAATACGACGCACTGTTGCCTGCAATGTCGTCCCGCCAAGTGCTGGGCGCCTATCTGCAGGAAATCCGTAGCGAATGCCTGCGCTACCTGCGCTATCCCGGCTTCCTGCTGCCGACGCTGTTGTTCCCGGCCACCTTCTACCTGCTGTTTGCGGTGCTGCTGGGCCACGCCCAGCCCGCGCAAGCGGCACGCTTCCTGCTGGGCAGCTATGTCACTTTCGGGGTGATGGCGCCGGGTCTGTTCGGATTCGGCATGTCGCTGGCATTGGAGCGCGACAACGGTCTGCTCACCCTCAAGCGCGCCATGCCGATGCCGCCGCTGGCCTACCTGCTGGGCAAGATGGTGATGGCGATGCTGATGGGCCTGGCCATCGTGGTGGTCCTGCAGGTGCTGGCCGTCGCCGTTGCCGGCGTGCAGCTGTCCCTGTCGCAGGCGTTGCGGCTGTCGCTGGTCGCCACCATTGGGACATTGCCGTTCTGCGCGCTGGGCCTGTTGCTGGGCTCGCTGGTCAAAGGCAATGGTGCGCCCGCAGTGATCAACCTGGTCTACCTGCCGATGGCGGTGTTGTCGGGGCTGTGGTTCCCGCTGAAGGTGCTGCCGCCGTTGTTGCGGGAGATGGCGTGGATCTGGCCGAGTTACCACCTGAACGCGCTGGCGCAGGGGGCCCTGGACTTCGAGGTCGGCGAAGCCTGGCCGCATGTTCTTTGGCTGTGCGCATTCACCCTGGTCATCACCGCCTTGGCCGCCTGGCGCCTGCGCCGGCACGGCTGATGGCATCATTGCCACATTGCGAAGGATGAGTGTCGATGGCATTGCAGCGCCCTGAATGGTTGAAGCCGGCAGCGGACTCGGTGGTCGCCGACAACATCAAGCTCGGCAAATGGCCGTGGGTGGATGCGGTGCACCTGCTGTGGACGGTGTGGGTATTCATCACGCCAATGTTCGGTGCGGGTTACACCCTGCGCTGGGCCTTGATCACCTTGTGGTCGTTCCCGCTGTTCATCGTGTTCTACGTGCTGACCTTGACCAGTGCCCGGCGCAACGCGCCTATCTTCGCGCTGGCGATGATCGTGCTGTCGATGGCGCTGCTGCCGATCTATCCCTCCGGCATGAACTACTTCGTGTTCGGTTGCGTGATGCTGCGTACCAACCGATGCATCAGTGTGCGGCAATACCTGTTGGAGCTCGTGTTGTTGAACACGGCCTTCGTCTCGATGGCATGGTGGATAGGCTACCCGTGGCAGGTGGTGGCATGGATTCCCGCGCTTACCGTCATCATTGGTTTGATCGTCAACGTCGAGCGTTCGAGCAGTGAGAAGGATGCTGCGCTGCGGCTTTCCCATGAGGAAGTACGGCGCCTGGCGGCAACCGCTGAGCGCGAGCGCATTGGCCGTGATCTGCATGACTTGTTGGGTCATACGCTTTCACTGATCACCTTGAAGATGGAGTTGTCGCGCAAGCTGTTCGAGCGCGACCCACAGCGTTCGCAGCGGGAGCTGGCCGAGGCCGAGCAGATCGCGCGCGATGCACTGGCCCAGGTGCGCAGCGCGGTGACCGGTTTCCGCGCCGCGGATCTGGCAGCGGAGCTGGCATCTGCACACCTGTTGCTGGAATCCTCGCGGGTACACCTGCGCTATTCGCCGCCGCCCGCGATGCCCGCATGGATCGAGGCGGGTTTGTCGATGGTGTTGCGCGAGGCGGCCACCAATATCGCCCGTCACGCGCAGGCCAATGAGGCACTGATAAGCATCAACGTGTTGCCGGAGGCGGTGTTGATGGAGGTGGTGGATGACGGTCGCGGTGGCGTTTCGGCCAATGGCAACGGCTTGGCCGGAATGCGCGAGCGTGTATTGGCATTGGGCGGTGAATTGCAGATCGAGTCACCGAAGGGGCAGGGCACCCGGTTGAAGGTTCGTATCCCGATACAGGAACAACGGATGGCCTACGCATCAGTGGCGAACACCGCGCCGCTTGGTTCGGCAAACCTGCCGGCGCAGGGGGCGGGCGCATGATCCGCATTCTGCTGGCCGAAGACCAGGCGATGGTGCGCGGCGCGTTGTCGGCCTTGCTCAATCTGGAAACCGATATCGAGGTTATAGGCACTGCTGCCGATGGTGAGATCGCCTGGCGTGAACTGCAGCGGCTGAAGCCGGACATCCTGGTCACCGATATTGAGATGCCATTGCTGACCGGACTGGAATTGGCGCAACGCGTGCAACGTCACCAGCTGCCAATCAAGGTGGTGATAGTCACCACGTTTGCCCGCAGCGGCTTCCTGCGACGCGCATTGGATGCGGGCGTGCAGGGTTATCTGCTCAAGGACGCGCCAGCAGAAAAACTTGCCGATGCCCTGCGTCAGGTGCAGCGCGGTGGTCGCGCGATTGATCCGCAGCTGGCGGTGGAGGCCTGGTCCGAGGCCGATCCGTTGAATGATCGTGAGCGGCAGGTGTTGCGACTGGCCGGTGAAGGCCGCTCGGCCAATGAGATTGCCGAGCAGCTTGGTCTGTCGCACGGCACCGTGCGTAATTACCTTTCCGAATGCATCGGCAAGCTCGGCGTGGCCAACCGCATAGAAGCGCACCGGGTAGCACGCCAGAAGGGCTGGCTGTAGTGCCGAGCCATGCTCGGCAAGGGCCTTCCAAGCAAACCCAACCCGCCGCAACGGACACAAGCCACGCTTCGCGGCTTACACCGCTCCCACAAACGCGTGGTGGTATGCCTTTATCCGCGGGAGCTATGAAATTTCAGCAACGCCGCTGCTGGCGCATCGGCGGCACACTATGCTCGCCGCAACCCCGGGCAGGAACTGGACATGCGAGGTAGATACTGGATGTTGGCGGTAGTGCTGTGTATCGGCAGCCCGGCATGGGCGCAGCAGTTCAAGGTACTGGTCGCTGCAATACCCAATCAGTATCACCATGACTACATCCCGGTGGCCAAGCCACAGTTCGAGGCATTGGCGCGGCAGCACTACTTCGCGCTGACCTGGGCCTGGAACACCGCTGCCTTCGATCAGGATCTGGCGCAGTACGACGCCATTGTGCTGCTCAACACTCCGGCCACCGAGTTGTCGTCCGCGCAGCGCGAGAAATTCCAGCAGTACGTGCGCAATGGCGGCGGTGTAGTCGCGGTGCACAAGGCGTTCGCGATACGGCGCGGTGAATGGGAATGGTACGACCGCATGATCGGCCGCTCGTTCCGCACCCATCCCTATCTGCAGACCGCCATGGTCGATGTGGTGAACCGCGATTTCCCGGCCACCGCCGGTCTTCCACAGCGCTGGCTATGGAGTGATGAGTGGTACGAGTACGATCCGCCGTACAGCGATGACCTGGTCACGCTGCTGGCGGTTGACGAGCGTAGCTACGATCCCACCCTGATATGGCCGGGCCAGGTTGCCAAGGGCATGGGCAGGGATCATCCGGTGGCGTGGTATCACCGCTTCGAAGGCGGTCGCGTATTTGCCACCGCGCTGGGTCATCAGGCCGAGGCCTATAACGATCCGCGCTACCTGGAGCACCTGTACGGCGGCATCTACTGGGCCGCCACCGGCAAGGGCGAAGGCAAGCCGCCAGCGCGCTGAGTGCTTTAGCGGCGTGGGCCGCGTGCCATCGCCTGGAACACGCTATCGCGGCGCACCCAGGCATGGAACAGGGCTGCGCCCACATGCACCAGCACCGTGGCGAACAGCAGGTAGGCGAGCAGGCTGTGTGCATTGCGCAGCAGCGTATACAGCGATGGTGTATGCGGCACGATGGCCGGCAACTGCACGCCGCCCCACAGCATGATGGGATAGCCGCCCGCTGACAACATCGCCCAGCCGATCAATGGCATCGCCAGCATCAATGCATACAACAGCCAATGCGAAGCGGTCGCAGCCCAGGCCTGCCATGCCGGCAGGTCAGCGGGTAGCGGTGGTGGCCGGTGACGCAGGCGGTTGTACAGGCGCAGCACGGCCAGTAGCAGGATCAGGATGCCGAGCGGGCGGTGCAGGTCGATCAGGCCGGGACGCAGGTGCACCGAGGCAACCATGGTCACCCCGACGAACAACATCGCCAGGATCAGCAGCGCCATGCTCCAGTGCAGCACGCGCGCCAGCAGGTTGAAGTGGCCATTGCTGCTGCTCATGGTTGCACCTGCGCGTTGTCACGGGCGGCATCACCGGTAGCGCGCTCGCGCTCGCGGCGATTGAAGGACTGCGAGTACACCGCCGAGCGGGCGGCGAGGATGGGGTCGTCGCTGCCTTCGACGCCGTCCGGAAGGATCAGCGGGTCGAAGTTGAGGTCGTTGCAGCTGCCTTGTTCCTGCGCCTGCATCCGGTCGATGCTGAGCACGCCGGCGACGACTTGCTCGCGCTCGGCAGGCCATGGCACCGATGGGTCATTGATCGCGTCCTGTGCGCTGGCCAGGGTCACCACCAGGTTCCAGCGAACCGGCCCCTGTGCGAGCCGCTGCTGCAGATCCTGGCCGAGGAAATCCACGCCGGCCTGTTCGCGGCTTGCGGCATCCAGTTCACGCGGCGTGGCCTGTGGCTGCCAGCGCCAACGCACTGCACGGCGTTGCCCCTGTGTATTGGTGAACCAGAAGCTGTTGACGCTGTTGAATTCGGTGCTGGCCCAGCTGTCGGTCCACGGCGCGGCCTTGGCCCACTGGGTGAAGGCACGGGCGCTGGGGTACTTTTCCTGGATCGCGGCCAGCTTGGCCGGGTCCGGCTTGCCAGTGGCCGGGTCGGGAATCTGCGCGCGGGTCTGCTCGTAGAAGGCTTCTGGTGTGGCAACGGCGAGGAACGGGAAGCTGTTCATTGCCATGCGCCACTGCTGGCCGTCATCACTGCTCAGCTGCACGGCGATGCTGCGCACGCGCGCGCTGTTGTCGGCGCCATGCGGATTGCCGCCGCCTATCGACAGACGACCGAGTACCGGTACGCGTTTCTGTTCGAAGACGCGGGCATGCGATAGCTGTGGTGCCTGTGCGCTGGGTTCGAACCAACCGCTGACGCAAACGCCCTTGCTGTGGGCGCGACGAAAGCCGGGGTGATTTGCACCGGTGGCTTCGATGGCGTTGGTGAGGTTCTGCGCGGTCAGCCGATCGCGACCGACCCAGCCGGCGAGCCAGGCAAAGCCGAGTGCGACTGCACCGAGGATCAGTGCGATCAAGGCGACCCAGGGCAGAGGAGAGTGCGGCTGGCTGCCGCGCGCTTGCCCGCCGTGACGGGTGAATTTGAATAGGGGCATTGCGGTACCAGTCGTGTCTGACGGGAGCGTGGTGCCGCTATACGGTGGCAGAAGTGGCTGCGCAGGGCCAGCTTTGCGCTTTGCTCCCTCCCTTGCACGCAGTGCAGCGGCTTTCAGCCCCCTCCCTTGCGCGTAGCGCAGGGGAGGGTTGGGGAGGGGTGAGCTTTTGTGCTGTCGCTTTGGCTGCTGGCGTTGCTCGCATGGACGGCGGCGTGCATGTAAATAAAAAGCCAAAGCCAAAGCCAAAGCCAAAGCTCCCCTCATCCCAACCCTTCTCCCGCAGGCGGGAGAAGGGCTAAAGCAACGGCCAGAGCCAAAGCAACAGCCAAAGGCAAAGCAACAGCCAAAGGCAAAGCCAAAACCAGAGCAACAGCCAGAGCCAGAGCCAGAGCCAGAGCACCCCTCCCCAGGCCTCCCCTGCGCTGCGCGTAAGGGAGGGGGTGTATCAGGCGCGTGCGAGCTTGCGTAGGCGTTTGCGCTCCTTGCTGCGCGCACGCCAGTTGCGCCAATGCTGCTGCAGGCAGGAGAAAATCACATACAGGGCCGGTGTGCTCAGCAGGGTCAGACTCTGCGAGATCAGCAAACCGCCGATCATTGCGATGCCCAGCGGACGCCGCAGTTCCGAGCCTTCGCCCAGGCCGATCGCCAGCGGCAGCGCGGCCAGGATGGCGACCATCGTGGTCATCATGATCGGGCGGAAACGCACGATGCTGGCTTCGCGCACTGCTTCGGCCGGCGACTTGCCGTGCACGCGCTGCGCGACCAGGGCGAAGTCGATCATCATGATCGCGTTCTTCTTGACGATGCCGATCAGCAACACCAGCGCGATCATCGAGATGATCGACAGATCGGTATTGGTGACCCACAAGGCCAGCAAGGCACCCATGCCCGCTGCCGGCAACGTGGACAGGATGGTCACCGGATGCACCAGGTTCTCGTAGAGCATGCCGAGTACGATGTAGACCGTGGCGATGGCGGCGATGATCAGCATCAGCATCGCCACCGGGTCCATTGCCTGGCGGAATCCTCCGGGTGCAGCCTGGCGGATATCGCCGGGCATGCGCAGGCCTTCGATCACCGATTTGACGATGGCATCACCTTCGCCACTGCTTACGCCCGGCGCCAGGTTGTAGCTCAGGTCCATCACCGTGTACTGGTTCTGGTGGGTGACCTGCGACGGTGCCAAACCGGCTTCCTGATGGGCCAGTGCGGTCAGCGGAATCATCTGCCCGCTCTTCGACGGCACATACAAGTCTTCGATCGCGGCCGGGCTGCCGGTCTGGCTGGGCAGCGCATTGACCACAACCCCATATTGGTTGAGGTCGGCATAGATGGTGGAGATCTGGCGTTGGCCGAAGGCGCCGTACAGCGCGCCGTCGATGGCACCGATGGTCACGCCAAGGCGCGAGGCCTTCTCGCGGTCGATGACGATCTTCTGCATCAAGCCGCCCTTGTCCACGTCCGAACCGACATCACGCAGTTGCGGATGCTGCTTCAACGCGGTCACCAGCTTGGGCAGCCATTCGGCCAGCTGTTCGGCGTCGTTGCCCTGCAGGGTGACGCGGTTCTGCGCGCCCTGTGAACCGCCACCACCGCCATCGGAGGGAAGGTCCTGGATTGCGCGCAGGCGCACATCCAGATCCGGGAACTGCGCGGCCTTGGCGCTGAGTCGGCTGACCACCACATTGGTGGGCTCCTTGCGGCCTTCCTTCTCGGTATGCAGCTCGATGTTGAACTGTGCGCTGCTGCCCTGGCGGCTGGAACCCAGCCGCGAGCCGACCATCTTCACCGCCGGGTCGGCCAGGAAGGTGTCGCTGAGCCGGCGCTGGCGCTCAGCCATTTCCTGGAACGAGACCGTGGCGCTGGAGCTGGCGCGGCCCCAGATCAGGCCGGTGTCCTGCTCGGGGAACTGACCCTTGCTGACCGAACCGGCCAGGTAGAACGTTGCCACGATCAGCAGCAACGGCGTCAGCGACAGCGACAGCAGCAAGGCATGCCGCAGCGAGAAATCCAGAGCGACCGTATAGACCTTGAGCATGCCTTCATGCACGCGGTCCAGCATGCGGTTGGTGCGGGTGTCGCGTGCGCCTTCGGCATGTGGATGCAGGAAGCGTGCGCACAGTGCCGGGGTCAGGGTCAGCGAGACCACCGCCGAGACCAGGATCGCCGCAACCAGGGTGAGGGTAAATTCGCGGAAGAACGCGCCGATCATGCCCTGGGCGAAGATGATCGGCAGGAATACCGCGATCAGTGAGGCGGTGATCGAGACGATGGTGAAGCCGATCTCGCGCGCACCCGCCATCGCCGCTTCACGTCGCGGCATGCCCTCGTCGAGATGGCGCATGACGTTCTCGATCACCACGATGGCATCGTCGACGACGAAGCCGATGGCAATCACCAGCGCCAGCAGGGTGAGGTTGTTGAGGGTGAAGTCCAGCGCGTACATCACCAGCGCCGCACCAGCCAGCGACAGTGGGACGGTCACTGCGGCGATCAGCGTCGGCGCCAGCCTGCGCAGGAACAGCGCCATGGTCAGGATCACCATCAGCAGGCTGATCATCAAGGTGATCTGCACCTCGGCCAACGAGGCGCGGATGGTCGGTGTGCGGTCGAAGTACGGGGTCAGCGTGCTGCCCGCATCCAGATAGCCGGTAAGCGAGGGAATGGCGGCCTTTACCCGATCGACGGTAGCGACCAGGTTGTCGCCGCTGCGCAGGTAGACATACATCAGCACGCCGCGCTTGCCGTTGAACCACGCGGCTTGATACGCGTCCTGCTGGCCGTCGTAGACCGTGGCCACGTCCTTCAAGCGCACCACCGCGCCGTCGTGGGTGGAAATGGCGACGTTGGCGAAATCCGAGGCCTTGCGGATCTGGTCGTTGAGGATGATCGCGGTCTGGTTGCTGCCATCGCTGAGGAAGCCCAGCGGCGAGGCGACGTTGGCCGCGCGCATCGCATTGCGCAGGTCATCCGGACTCAGGCCCAGTGCGGTCATCGCACGCAGGTTGAGGTCCACGCGCACCGCTGGCGTGGAAGCGCCGGCAATATCCACCTGCGAGACGCCGGGCAGCTGGCGCAGCCGCTGTGCCAGCAGCGAGTCGGCGGTGTTGTACAGCTCGGCTACCGACTGCGTGTCCGAGGTCAGCGCCAGCGCGATCACCGGATCGTCGTTGGGATTGGCTTTCTGGTACGTCGGTGTATTGATGCCGGCCGGAAGGTCGGCCATGGCTGCATTGATCGCGGCCTGCACGTCCTGCGCGGCGGAGTCGATGTTGCGGCTGGTGTTGAACATCAGGAACACCATGCTGCGGCCATCGCTGCTGCTGGAACGCATGGTGTCGATGCCAGGCACCTGGCCCAGGTGCCGTTCCAATGGTGCGGTGACCGTGGCCGCCATGGTGTTGGCGTCGGCACCGGTGTTGGAGGCCTGCACGAAGATCACCGGGATGGCGAGGTTGGGCAGGGCAGCAACGCCCAGCCGCAGGTAGCAGACCAGGCCGGCGAAGAACAGGCCAATCGCCAGCAGGGTGATGCCGATCGGGCGCGAGATGAACGGCGCGGAGATGTTCATCCGCGCTTACCGTGCCGTCTGCAGGCGTGCAGCGGCGCGTTGCTCACGGCGCTTGGCCGCCCACTCGGACAGACGCTCGAAGTACAGGTAGATCACCGGCGTGGTGTACAGCGTGACCAGCTGCGACAGCAGCAGGCCGCCGACGATGGCCACACCCAGCGGGCGCCGCAGCTCCGAACCAATGCCGGTGCCCAAGGCCAGCGGCAAGGCGCCTAGCATGGCGGCGGCGGTGGTCATCATGATCGGGCGGAAACGCAGCAGGCAGGCGCGGCGGATCGCGTCATAGGCATTGGCACCGGAACGCTGCGCGTCCAGCGCGAAGTCGATCATCATGATCGCGTTCTTCTTGACGATGCCGATCAGCAGCACGATGCCGACGATGCCGTCCACCGACAGGCTCATGCCGCACAGGTACAAAGCCAGCAGCGCACCGACGCCTGCTGGCGGCAGGGTCGAGATGATGGTCAGCGGATGGATCCAGCTTTCGTACAGCACGCCGAGCACGATGTAGATCACCGCGATGGCGGCCAGCAACAACAGGATCACGTCGGTCTGGCTACTGGAGAACTCGGCGGCGGTGCCGACGAACTGCGCCTGCATCTGCTGCGGAAGCTCCAGTTCGGTCACCGCCTTGTTGATCGCATCCACGCCTTCGGACAGCGAATAGCCCGGTGCCAGGTTGAACGAGATCGTTGCCGACGGCAGCTGCTGCTGGTGGCTGACGATCAGCGGTGCGGTGCCGGGTTTGGCGCTGGCAATCGCCGACAGCGGGATGCTGCCGCCTGCGCCCAGCGCGATGCCGGTATTGGCACTGCCGATACCGGTGGCGGTGGACGAGTTGCTCGAGGTCACCTGGCCCAGGGTGGTGGCATTGCTGCCACTGAGCGTGCCGCTGCCATTGCTGCCGATCGCCAGCTGGTTCATCAGCGCATCGCTGGTGCGGAACTCCGGTGCCACTTCCAGCACCACGCGGTACTGGTTGAGCTGGGTGAAGATGGTCGAGATCTGGCGCTGGCCGTAGGCGTCGTACAGCGTGTCGTCGATGGTCTGCATCGGCACGCCGTAGCGGCTGGCCTTGTCGCGGTCCACTTCCACATGCAGCGCGCGGCCATGGTTGGCCAGGTTGTCGTCGACATCGGCCAGTTCCGGCAGCCGTCGCAATGCATCGGTGACACGCTCGGTCTGCTTGGCCAGCTCGGCGCTGTCCATGTCTGACAGCGAGAACTGGTAGGCGGTGGCGGCCACGCGTGTATCCAGGGTCACGTCCTGTACCGGCTTCAGGTACAGCGCGATGCCGGGGATGTGTGCGGCAGCGGCCTGAAGGCGCGGCAGGATCACATCCAGCCCATCACGATCACCACGGTCCTTGAGCACGATGCTCAGCTGGCCCTGGTTGAGGGTGGGGTTCATGCTGCCAGCGCCGATATAAGCAGCTACGCCGGTGACCGCTTCATCGCTCTGCAACGCGGCGGCGACCGCCTGGGTGCGCTGCTGCATCTGCTCGAAGGCGACGTTCTGGTCGGCGATGACCACACCGGTGACCATGCCGGTGTCCTGGTCGGGCAGCAGGCCCTTGGGGATCACCATGTACAGCACTACGGTCAGCGCGACCGAGGCCAGTGCGATGCCCAAGGTCAGCGGCTGGTGGTGCAGCACCCAGTCCAACGTGCGCTCGTACACACCGACCAGACGCGACCAGGCGGTGACCTTACCTTCCGCTGCGGTACGCTCATGCGCGTCGTCGCCCTCGGGCAGCGCATCGGGCTTGAGCAGGTAGGCGCACATCATCGGCGTCAGCGTCAGCGAGATCACCATCGAGATCGCCACCGCAATCGACAACACCCAGGCGAACTCATGGAACAAGCGGCCGGTGACGCCTGGCATCAGGATCAGCGGCAGGAAGACCGCGATCAGGGAGACCGTCAACGACAGCACGGTGAAGCCGATTTCCTTGGAGCCGATTTCCGCTGCTTCCTGGCCGTCCTTGCCCTTCTCGATGTAGCGCACGATGTTTTCGATCATCACGATCGCATCGTCGACCACGAATCCGGTGGCCACGGTCAGCGCCATCAGTGACAGGTTGTCCAGCGACATGCCGGCGAAGGCCATTACCCCAAACGTGCCCAGCAAGGACAGCGGCACCGCCACCGACGGGATTACCGTCGCCCACAGACGGCGCAGGAACACGAAAATCACCGCCACCACCAGGCAGATGGTGAGGATCAGGGTGAACTGCACGTCGTGCACCGAGGCGCGGATGGTCACCGTGCGGTCGGAAAACACATCGAGCTTCACATCGGCCGGCAGCATGCCCTGCAGGTTGGGCAGGATCTGGCGGATGTTCTCCACCGTCTTGACGATGTTGGCACCGGGCTGGCGGCGCACTTCCAGCAGCACTGCCGGCTTGCCATCGGCCCAGGCGGCGAGCTGGTCGTTCTCGACCCCGTCGACCACTTTGGCGACGTCGCGCAGGCGCACCGGCGCGCCGTTCTGGTAGCGGATGATGATGTCGTTGTAGTCGGCCGCGTCGCTGAGCTGGTCGTTGGTGGACAGCGTATAGCTCTGCGTCTTGCCGTTGAGCGAGCCCTTGGGCGCGTTGACGTTGGCCTGGGTCAGCGCACTGCGCAGGTCTTCCAGGGTCATGCCCATGTTGGACAGCTGCGCCGGGTTGACCTGGATGCGCACCGCCGGCCGCACGTTGCCGGCGATGGACACCAGGCCGACGCCGTCGGTCTGCGACAGGCGCTGGGCCAGGATCGAGTCGGCCAGGTCGTTGACCTCACGCAGCGGGCGCGTGTCCGAGGCCAGTTTCAGGGTCAGGATCGGTGCATCGGCCGGATTCACCCGGTTGTAGACCGGCTGGTAGGGCAACGAACTGGGCAGGGTGGCCTGGCGGATGGCTGCCTGCACGTCCTGCGCGGCGGTATCCAGATCGCGTTCCATCGAGAACTGCAGCACGATGCTGGACAGGCCTGCCGACGAATCGGAGGTCATCATGTCCAGCCCGGAAATCTGCCCCAGCTGCCGTTCCAGCGGCGTGGTCACCAGCGAAGCCATGGTCTGCGCGCTGGCACCCGGGTACTGGGTGGTCACCACCAGACTGGGCGCTTCGATTTCGGGCAGGGCCGCAACCGGCAGACGCTGGTAGCCGAGGATGCCCAGCAGCATCAAACCGATCATCAACAGGGAGGTGGCGATCGGGCGCCGGATGAAAATAGTCGAAAAGCCCACGGTCGGTTCCTGGTGCGGGGGAGGGGAGGCGGGTGCCGGCCAGCGCGTCAGCGCGGCGGGCCACCCCGTCCACCACGGTTGCCCTTCTGGCTGGCCGCCTTGAGCTGTTCTTCAGTCGGTGCCGGCGGTGCCTGGCCCGGTGCCAGGGCGTTGACCTTGCTGCCTTCCTTCAAGCGGAACTGGCCTTCGGTGACGACCTTTTCGCCGGCCTGCAGGCCCTTGCTGATCACCACGTGGCTGTCGTCGACCTGGCCACCCTGCACCACATCACGCAGGGTGACGGTGTTGTCGGGCTTTACCAGGTAGACGAAATCGCTGGTGCTGCTGCGCTGCACCGCTTCGGCCGGTACCACGATCGCGCCCGGCAGCACGTTGAGCTTCATCTGCACGTTGACGAACTGGCCCGGCCACAACGCATCGTTGGCATTGGGGAACTGCGCACGCAGGCGGAAGGTGCCGCTGCTGCTGCTGATCTGGTTGTCCACCACCTGCAGCACGCCGTCGGCATTGACCACGCTGCCGCCTTCGCGGTCCATGGTCGAGGTCTGCAACGGACCGGCTGCCTGTGCGCTGCGTACTGCGTCGAGCTGCTGCTCGGGCAGGTTGAACAGCACATAGGCCGGCTGCAGTTGGGTCACGGTGACGATCTGGCTGCCAGCGCTGACCACATTGCCCGGGTCGACCGCACGGATACCGGCGATGCCGTTGATCGGCGAGGTGATGCGGGTGTAGTCCAACTGCACCTTGGCCTGTGCGGCCGAAGCCTGCGAGGCGGCCACGGCGGCCTGGTACTGGCTGACCTGGTTGCGCAGCGTGGTCAGGTCGGTCTGCGCCACGAACTGGCGGTATTCCGGCGAGTTGGAGCGCGCATAGTTGGACTGCGCGGTGGCCAGCAGGGCTTCGTTCTGGCGCTTGCTGGCGACGGCCTGGTCGTACTGGGCCTGGAAGGTGCGCGGGTCGATCTGCGCCAGCAGGTCACCCTTCTTGACTGCCTGGCCTTCGCTGAAGTTGACGCTGAGCAACTGGCCGCCGACCTGCGGGCTGACCGTGACGGTGTTGAACGCGGTCACCGTGCCCTGTGCGGTCAGGTAGACCGGCACGTCTTTCTTCTCGGCGTTGACCGCGGTGACCGGCACCGGGTCCTTGTCCTGCTCACCCCGGCCGCCCTGGTTCATGCCTGCCGGCGCCACACCGGCCTTCTGCTTGCCGCCCCCCATCACCCGGTAGCCGATACCGGCCACCAGCAGTACTGCAATGACCAGCAGTACGATCTTCCAGAAACGCGACATGCGAAAACTCCTGAGGAACCGATAGGGGGAGAACGAACAAGGCGCAGAGGATACCCCCGTGCCTGTGCTATGGGAGGCATGACCGATGGGCCACGCATACAGACCCGTGCAGGTGATGAACGTTCCATCGCGGCATCGGTTGACCTGATGTTGTAGTGCCGAGCCATGCCTGGCTGGGATCTTCCCGGCACCGCATCAACATGTCAGAACGTTGTAGGAGCGGGGGCAGCCCCGCAACCCCCACAATGGGGACCAGCAAATTTTGTTTGATATGGGGGACCACCCCCTAATGGGGGGGGGCCCCCCCCCCCCACCAGCCCGGGGGGGGGGGC
>NZ_JBRREF010000073.1:0-24787 GCF_056760135.1 Stenotrophomonas sp. STEN023
CCGAACCGCCTCGATCTTGAACTCATCCGTATAACGCTTCGTGCTCATAACCACCTCCGCCTAAGCCATAGTTTATGGCTGCGAGGTGTCTACGAAATCCTGGGCGATTCACCTCCGTCCTGAACCGAGAAGGCATCCCGAATGAGGTTGGTGGCTCCTGGAGCCGTGGGACCGTCCATCAAATACTAACGAATGAGAAATACGTCGGCCACAACGTCTACAACCGGACCTCGTTCAAGCTGAAGCTGCAACACGTTCAGAACCCGCCCGAGGCGTGGGTGCGAAAGGAACATGCGTTTGAAGCCATTGTTCCGTTTGATCTGTTCGAGCGCGTTCAAGCCGTTATAGCGGCACGTTCGGTCCACTTGGACGACCATCAGATGCTGGAAGCCCTGCGCTCGCTGCTTGATCGTCATGGCGCGCTGTCAGGGATGCTGATCGATGAAGAAGAAAGCGTTCCCTCCAGCAGCGCCTTCCGCCATCGGTTTGGAAGCCTGCTCCGGGCTTACAGCCTGGTTGGTTTCTCCCCCAAACGTGACTACGCCTACTTGGAGATCAACCGTTCCCTTCGACGGCGGCATCCCGAGATGGTCCAACTGGTGGTCGATGGCATCGCCCAACACGGCGGGTGGGTTGAGCTATGCCGGGATACCGGTCTTCTGCGGGTGAACGGTGAGCTCCTCACGTCCGTCGTCATCGCACGGTGCAAGCCCACACCCGCCGGCTCTAACCGCTGGCGAATCCGACTGGATACAAGCCTGACGCCGCATGTGACCGTAGTGATCCGGATGGATCCCGGTAACCGTCATGCCCACGACTACTACGTGCTTCCTTCCATCGACTTCACCCCCGATGGCATGCCCTCCATGGAGGACAACGGCTTTTCCTTGGATGCCTACCGGATGGACACGCTGGAAGAGTTCTTCGCCCTGGCCGGTCGGGCCGCATTGCTGGAAGCCGCATGACGAACAAAAGCTCAAGCGTTCAGATGATCCCCATTGCCGACATTCACGTCGCCAATCCGCGTGTCAGAAACCAACGCATCCACCGTGGCATCACTCGAAGCATCGAAACGGTGGGGCTCAAACGCCCCGTTAGCGTTCGTAACGCATCTCCTGATGAAACGTCGCTCCCGTATGCACTGATCTGTGGCCAAGGCCGCCTTGAGGCCTGCAAGCTGTTGGGCCACCGCGAGATCCCCGCCCTGATCTTGGACGTGGATGAGCACACCGGCCACGTCATGAGCATCGTGGAGAACGTCGCCCGCCGCACGCCCAGGGCAGCCGAGACCATGGAACAGGTCCAGGTGCTCAGAGAGCGCGGTTACTCGGACCCGGAGATAGCTACCAAGCTTGGCTGCACTCCGTCTTGGGTGAACAGCGTGGCCAACCTCATGGAGCGCGGAGAGCGACGTCTGCTCGCTGCCGCGGAGGCGGGCCACATTTCCTTGGCCCTTGCCGTCAACATCTCCCGGGCAAATGATCGCGATGCGCAACAGTTGCTGATGGACGCCTACGAGGCCGGTGAGCTCAAGGGAAAGAAGGTGACCGTCGTCCGACAGATCCTTGCCCATCGAGCCAGAAGCGGCAAAAAGGGAACCAGCACTTACGCGCACGGCGCGCCACGGAAGAAGCTTACCCCTGAGGACCTTGCCAAGCTCTACAAACGCGACGTGGAGATGCATCAACGCATCCAGAAGAAGGCCGAGTTCACGCAACAATCGCTCCTCCTGGCCCGGCAGATCTTCAAAGAGCTGTTTTCCTCCAAAGAGTTCTGCGGACTTCTCCTATCGGAGGGGCTGACCAGCGTCCCGCAACCACTGGCTGACCTGCTGCCGCGCAGAGGATTGGCCCGATGAACAAGAAGCAACCTTCGGGCGTACGCCTGGGCTTTGAAAAGGACTGCGTAGACATCCCTTTGGCACTGTTGAACTACTGCGTCCCCATGCCAACAGGGATCAAGGGATCGGTCAAGTATCAGCAGATCATGAGCTCGGTCAGGATAGTCGGATTGGTTGAGCCCATCGTGGTCGCCTTGGACCGGGGCAACGCCGGACAGTTCTTAGTCTTGGACGGGAGAATGCGCCTGGAGGCCCTGAAGGAACTGGGAGCCTCCGTGGCCCCCTGCCTCATCTCAACCGACGACGAAGGCTATACCTACAATAAGCAGGTAAACCGGCTTTCAGTCATCCAAGAGCACCGAATGATTCTCAGGCTAGCCGAAAGTGGTGCTTCTGTGGAACAGCTGTCGGAGGTGCTCAACATCTCGGCCAGCTCCATCCGGGACAAGTTCCGGCTTCTGGATGGCGTTTGCGACGAAGCAACCGCCATCTTGGCCGACAAGCCGGCTGCGGCCGGCGTGTTTCGATTGCTGCGGAAGATGAAACCCTTCCGACAGATCGATGCGGCTCAGACCATGGTCAACTTGGGGGATTACTCAATCAAGCTTGCAACCGCGCTTCTCCAGAACACGCCGATGGAACAGTTGATAGAGCCATTGGCAAAAAAGGCGGCCAATGGTGCTCCTATCGAGGCTCTCCAACGCTTGGAGCGGGAGCTGGCAGCGCTGCAAGCCGATACAAAGCTGCTGGAGGAGAATTATGGCCCAGCCAGCCTCCAGCTCGAGATCGTCAAAACCCATATTGGATCTACCCTCCTGGACAATGCAGCAGTTGTGCGATGGCTGGCCAAGAACAAGCCTGACCATCTTCAACAGCTTCAGCGAATTGCGGACATAAAGCTCCTCAAGGCCGGCTAGCCCGTTGAAGTTCCACACCTGGTATCGAAACCATTGCCCAGTGTTGACGCGAGCCATTCGCCGGCCAGACTGACCAAAGCGCGTTCCGCATGCCTATGCGCGTTACCAGCGCTGTCGAAGCTGATGCTTCGCCGGCAAGGCCAACCTCGACTTCTTTGAAAGAAGAAGCAAAATCCTAGGTTGCCAAGCGAGGCGATGGTGAACTGGCGAAAGAACTATTTCATGACGCTGATCACGTGGCCTCCAACGCCCAATGCGAGATAGTCCAATCCAGCTTTTGCCGGCTGACTGAATCACGCACGTGCTTTCCTCATTCCTGTTTACCAGCTACCTCAATCCACTTCCCGTTGTGAAGCAGATAACTGACCTTCTTCTCCATGGAGGGACAGCACGTAGCATCATCTGGCCCTTGCACCAGGATTGACGCCATGAGCACTCCATCCCGCACGAAGAGTGTCTGAGCCACTTCGCCATAACCAGCTACTCTGCGGGAGTCCACACGACGGAGACCGCCCTCCTCTCTGACGAAGGCAGCCAGGTAGGTGGAGTAGGCCATGCTTCCATCATTTGCTTCGAGCATGAACAACACCGCCTTGTCGCTGACACCATCTCCGTTCAAATCTCCTTCTGCAATCCGTCGCGCCTCCTGGTTTTCCTGAGCATCACCGAGCAGTATCGCCTGACCAGCAAGCGCTTCGTTGATCACAGCGCTATCCGGGACGGCCACTACCGGGTCCGCTGTGAGAACGGGCTCCACTAAATTGAGGGCACACTCCTGTGCCTCTGCCTGTTTGGGGGTCAGACCTGCCGGAACTTCGCATCCAGCCAGGTTGATGTCGCCCTCCTGGGTCAGCGACGCTTCCTTCTTGCATGCTCCCACCGCCAGAAGCAATAGGATACCCGTGCACATCGTTGCCATTCGTTTCATTCCGTTTCCTTCCTCAATAGGAAAAAAGTCAAGCGCATGCTTTGAGCGGGCATGCCTGCGCATGCCCGCTCTTTTCTCCATTTCCGCGCTATCGGCAAGATCCACTGCGTCGGCTCAGAATCTCACCGGTCAGTGGCTACCTTGCAGTTGTTGCTGGCGCTGCTCCAGCCATTGCCGATGTTCGGCTTCCTGAGCTGCTGCACGCGCAGCTGCGAAAGCCGCAGCTTCTGCTGGGCGCACAGGCCGGGCCACTCCATACTTCTTCAAGGCTGCTGCGAACAGCGCATCCTCTTCAGCTGTAATCGGCTCATCCGTCCTATCGTACTTTGCATACATCGCCTCAAACTGCGTGTAGTTGAGGTACTGCTCACCTTCCTCGGTGAAGTACTTCTCTTCGCTGATCACGCCACCACTGCCCACTACCCTCGCTGATATCTTGCCATTGGGGTAATACGCCAACTGCTCCCCCTCTTGTTGCCCTTCCGAGAAGGTGCTCACCACCGCAGGGCTGCCATCCTCATAGAAAACCTTTGAAGGCCCTTCCAGCTTGCCGTTCTTGTAGCCAATCTCAAACATCGTCTTCTGCTGGCCACCATCGAACCACCCGCGTGCAGTGCCGTCGATCTTCCCCTTCGTAATCGGAACCTCCATGTAGGGATATCCTGAGACGCTGTAGAGCTCAAGCTTTCCATCGAGACTCCCATTGACGACGCGAGTTTCCAGTGCGCGCTCCCCATTTTCGTCATAGGTACAACTCAGATCACCGACGAGCTTTCCTTGGTCGAACTCCACCTGGCAGTGGACCTTCAAGCCAGCCAGCGGCCGCCAATGTGCGTTGTATCCCTGCGTTGGTATCGGATGGGGCATGGAATTCACCACGTTCTCGATTGCAGCGATCGGCCTGCGCAACTGCTCACGAGGGATGTTCGTGACGTTGCCCGTGAATGGCTCGTTCTCGCCGGTCGCGTAGACCAACCCGTTATTGACCTCTGCATTACGCCAGTCCAGAACCGGCTTGCTGCAGCCGACCAGGAGAAGGGCAACTGCCACCGCCGACACGTATTTCGTTCCTTTCATGTACTTCCTCGTTGGTTGAAGTCAGATTGTTTGTTTCAATTGCTCACTGACGATCTTGAACAATCGTCGTAGGTCATCGGCGTTGGGAACACTCAAGGTGATGAAGGGCTCGCCATGGATCCGGATGTGGGCACCGTGGGCAGTGATCTCCGTTAGACAGCCCAGTAACCGGATCTCTGCCGGCTCGAACTTGGCCTTGCACCGAATCTGGGTTTCGGTGATCAGCCCCCCTCTCTGGCACCGCCGAACACGGTGTCGTCGATGAGCA
Organism: Stenotrophomonas sp. STEN023; assembly: GCF_056760135.1. NCBI lineage: Bacteria > Pseudomonadati > Pseudomonadota > Gammaproteobacteria > Lysobacterales > Lysobacteraceae > Stenotrophomonas > Stenotrophomonas sp. STEN023. The sequence continues at coordinate 5,031 of NZ_JBRREF010000073.1, forward strand.
CGACAACGTCCTGGGCCCGCAGCCTCTCCCCGTAGCTGTCCAAGGCTGCCTGGAGCTTCTTCTTTGGAATGTCCGGAGCCACAAACACGCGTTCAAAGGGCTCATTGCTGAACTCGAGTCCCTCCAGGGCCTGCCGAAGCGAGAGCAGAGGAGGAGGCTCTGGAGCCTTGGTTTGTGGAGCCTCTGGCTCGGGGCTGGGTCTGGCTGCGGCTTGGAGGCGATCAAAGCGTTGCCGTTGGTCCGGATCTTTGAGGACGGCATAGGCCTTGTTGACGGCCTGCATCTTGGCCGTCGCCCATGCCACGGACGACGCGTCTCCCGCGGCATAACGATCAGGATGGTACTGGCATCGCCGACCCTTGTAGGCCAGATCTATTTCCCAGAGGGGTGCCTTGGGGCGTACCCCGAGGACTTCGTAGTGGTTTTCCTCGCTCATCCCTTGCCCCATGTTCGTCGGGCTCCTCGACATTGATCCTCAATCGAGTTACACCTATAACTGTCAGTTAAAGTCTGCCACAGGACCGGAGCTTCCGTCATGCTCGATAGCCGCCTCAGATCTGTTCCTTTCGGTGCCCAAGTCCAAAATCCACGCCTTTTTCGCTGCCAGGCTTATCCAAGCCCGCCAGATGCGCGGTTTCAGTCAGCGTTCCTTGGGCGACGCGATGGGTATGGGCAAGGAACGAGGGGCGGTGCGTATTAATCGCTACGAGCATCAAGTCACCGCTATCGGCTTCGAAAGCCTTGAAACAATGGCTGAAGTGCTAGAGGTGCCCGCGTCCTACCTACTCGCTGAAAGTGCGCGAATGGCTGATGCGATTCTGGCGCTGTCGCACGCTGACGAAAGTCAACTCAATGCCCTAGCGGATCTGATTCCAGCGCTAGTGAGCAATCCTGAGTTTCTGGAAAAACTTCAGGAGGTGATGAACCTCCCGAAGACAGAACAAGCCATGTCCTTGAACGACCTTAACAGCGGTCGCGACTAAGGCCCTTCCCTTTGTCGGATGCAAGGTAACAAAACGAAGGAACTGCCAATTTCGCGTTCCTATTCTTCATCTCCGAACTCCAATCGTCGCGCATTAACTAGGTGCTCCCCAGCTTTCATACGAAGCTTGCTAGCTGCGTCCCTCATCTTCGCCCGCTGACGCCAACCTTCCGAAGATGCTGTTCTCTCTACTTCCCGAGCCTGTCGGTCCAATTCCGCAGCTTTGGCGCGCGCTAGCGCTGCGCTGGTCATTGACCCGGACGTATCCCTTTCCGTCATGTTCTTTCCTAAGTATTCGTACTTTAGATCTGCCCGAGTTGAGCCATCGAAACTCCCTGAGATGACGACACAACGAGGTGGTCAACGACTCTCACGTCTACCATCGCCAGCACTTCCTTCAGCCGCTTGGTGATCGCTCGATCCGCTTCTGACGGCTCGCAATGCCCGCTAGGGTGGTTGTGAGCCAGTAGGATCGCTGCAGCGTTCAGGGCCAAGGCACGTTGGACGACAATCCGCGGATGGATCTCAGCACCATCTATGGAACCTGAGAACAGCCGTTCTACGGCGATCAGGCGGTTTCGGGTATCAAGAAACGCCACCTCAAAGTGCTCGCGGATCTCATGCCCCATACGCAGGCGGAAGAACCTGCCTGCAACATCTGGATCTCCCAACAGGAGGCCACTGACCATTGCCCTGCTCTCTAGGATTTCCAATGCCTGAGCGAGGACGGAGCTGTCTCGTTCGTTCAAACCGCCAGGTAGCTCTTCCAGGCATTGCTTCTGCAGCGACACGTTCATGCAGCTTCCCCTAACAGTTCCTTCCAAGCCTTCTGCTTTAGCAATGCCCCCTGACCGAACCAGGCCGCATCCAAACGGTTCTCCGTACTCTGTGCCCGCCGATGGTGGTCAACAAACTCGGTGATGCTATTGAGCAACCCAAACGCCGTGCCTTTGCTGGTTTTCAAGCTAGCCCCTCTCCCCCGCCCGTCGTATAGCGCCCGCACCTTGGCTACAGCCTGCTCGTTCACGATGGTTTTTCCATTCTGAGCAGCCGGATACGTGAGCAAATCCCGCAGCACCCCATCGACCGAATCGGGGTTCACAGGTGTCTCACAGAGGATCCGCATACGCTCGACGAAGCCATGCCAGCCCTCAACAGCAATACCCAACTGGCCTTTGACCCTGTCAGCATCAAAAGCACTGCGATGCGGGACCTTAATGGCTCCGGTTCGGTCCCCAACAGCGATCTGCAGGGTGTTGTTACACACCACGCGAACTGAGGTGAACTGGGCGGTGGTAGCCAGCGTTCCGTCACAAGCCGTAGCCAGAAGAAGGTAGCCATTGACCTGATCCTGGCCCTTTAGGGCCACACCCTGACCAGTACGGGCCAATGCCCAGAACTTCCGCCCTCCACGAAGCACGCCTGCCGTTTCCAGCTCAAGGCCGCTGTACCGCGTCAGGTCGCGGTAGAACTCCAGGATCTCCCGGGGCTGTACTACTTGATAGCGCTTAGACACCACAGCCAAAGGTCGTTTGGTGTCAGAGCGATAAAGCACCTTCTGTCCGGGGAACGCCCGAACGGGATACTGATCTTCGGCCTCGGCGGCAAATCGCACTTCAGCCTCCTCCAAGGACCAATTCATGCCGGCGCGCTCGCGCCATACTTCAATGGTCTGCCCTGGAGCCAACTGGCTTCCGATGCCATGCCATGGGGCTTGGCCTGCATAGGCCATGGTTTCAACGTGATGCATCTCGGTCTCCTTTCATAGACGGCATAACGCACAAGGCCCGGACAGTGCCGGGCCTTGTGCGTCTATCTGGATTGTTGGTTTAGTCGTAGGAATCGCGGCCGAACTGGTCGGGGCGGGTGAACGAACAACGGGCTACCGCTGACAAGATGGCCGCGGCCACGATGAAGACGCAATAGAGGAACTCGGATTTATCTTTCATGCCTAGTACTCGAAGCGATACGCCGATGCGCGGCGCACACGCAAAGCAGGAGGATCCTGCTTCAACGTAGTACTAAGGGTCTGAAATTTTTTCAGATAGGGGTCTGCCTCATCACCGGGACATTCGATCCGTGTCTGGAGGACTAACAAACGGCGGCTTTCGGCCAGAAGCGGATACTGCAATCATTGCTGCCTGAGCGCACTCTCCAAAGGCAAGGGGAGCGCCTGCTGTTCGCCCGCTGTCACATCAACTGCGACTAGCTCCAATCTTTGATCGCCTACCTGGCAGGGCATTCCGCGCACCAGCATCCTGTTCGATCTGATGACTAGTGATTCTCAGGGCCGGCTGCGGTACCGGTGTACGCCTGCCCCATTGTCACTACTTGATCAGAAAGTCATTCAGTGATTTTCCGCTTGCTACCAGCTCGGCTATCCATCGCGGTTGCCGCCCTCGACCGGACCACGTCTGGCCGCGCACTGCAGGATTACGGTACTTGGGAGCGATCTTGGGCACTGTCGATTTGGCAGACCTCCGATCGCCTCGCTTCTTGGCGGCTTCGGAGGGCGCGATCACTGAAGCGCCGTAGAGCTCTTCTATCGTGTAGCCATGATCCTTGACGTACTTATTGATCTTGGCGCGCATCGCTGTGGCCTTAGGGCGTGACAGCACTTTAGACTGCTGCTTCTCCGCCTGAGCAATCAGTGAGCGAAGTTCCTTGGCCGAAAGGCCGCTGATATCAATAGTCATGAATTCTTCCCCCGGTGTCGAGGCCCTAGCCTATTCTCAAATGACATTGCGTGTCACTCCATATCCACTATGAGTCGCTCAATCACAGGATCGACTACTAAAGTGTATCGTGTTAGCTACTCTCTCGCTGCACGTGACTTTCACGTGGTATATGGACCTGAGGACTAAAGACGGGCCGTGAGTGATTGCTGTGGCGTCGCCAGGAGTTCTTTGAGATCGCCTGTTTGAGGCAATGGATGAATCGACGTTAGACTCAAGCGCTTTCCGTAGCAGATCAGGGAGGCAACGCGCACAACCGTGAGATCAATTCCCTTCATTGTCGCTGCCGCGTTGGTGGGAACTTCGCTGGCCGCAGATGCTTCTGAGGATAACCTCCATAGAGATCCTTACTTTGATCCAGGAGGCGCCGTCAGGTTCAACTATGGCTGGCTCGACTACGGGCCGACCAGCCGCCTGCAGCTTGAACTGATGCGTGCAGATCTTGATGCTGGAACCGGACCGTTTTCCTTCTCTGCCCAGTACCGCTGGTACGATGGTTTCGACGCCGTACATCACGCCTACGCGGGCTGGCAGTTCTCCGATGCTACCCAGCTCAAGGCAGGTATCCAGCAAGTCCCGTTCGGGCTGATCCCTACCGTTTCGCAGAGTTTCTGGTTCGGCTCCGGCTACTATCTGGGCATCGAGGATGATTACGATCCGGGCCTTGTGGTGATTCACCGCAGCGGCAGCACAACTTGGCATCTTGGCTGGTTCTCTGGAGACGAATACGGGTCCGGGGCTCGCTACGATCGCTACTCCTTTGATGTCGCGCAGACCGAGGCGTTGCCGTATCGCGAGCGGCAACGACTGCATGCACGCGTGGAGAGCGCGCGCGACTGGGGCGGCGGCGAACTGTTGCTGGGCGCGTCGGCGTTTGCTGGCAAGGTGCAGAACACTCAGACACGGCGTCACTACGGTCATCAGGGCGCGGCCCTCCATGCACAGTGGCAGCGCGATGGTTGGACCGCGCAGTTGCAGTGGGCGCGGTACCGGTATGACGTACCCGGAGATCGCATCGCAATGTCGGCGTTCCAATCCCCCTTCCAGGTTGCAGCGCAGGCGGATGTGCCAAGCGCCAACATCGCCTATTCGTTCGGCCAGAAGGGCTGGCTGGATGACATCACCTGCTATAACAACCTCAGCATGACCCGCCCGGTCGGGCACCGCGCGGGCCTTCTTGATTCGTGGCAGAACGTGACCGGTTGCAGCCTGCAGAAAGGCATCATGCTCACCTATGTCGACTGGATCGCTGGCCGCAACATGTGGTTTGCTGGTGGTGATGGTATCAGCATCGACGAAGGAGGCCCTTCCAGCTGGCATTCGCGGCTGAACCTCAATATCGGCTTCTACTTCTGATCGGCCTCGCGCAAGCCCGAGGCTATTTCACCCAATAACACGGAGGTATCCATGCAGAGCACGGCTCCGCAACATCCCCCCGTTCGCCAGCGGATTCTTCCGCAGGTGTTCATTCCCACGGCAGCCATCGTCATCGCGCTGCTAGCGCTTGCTGCCATCGCGCCCGATATGGCGACGCGGTGGTTCACCGCGGCGAAGTCATGGGCTGCCAATGATGCAGGCTGGTTCACCATCCTTGCAGTGGCCGGCTTCCTGGTCTTCGTCGTCGGCGTCGCCATCAGCAGTTACGGCCGCATCAAGCTCGGCCCTGACCACAGTACGCCGGACTACAGCTACGGCTCCTGGTTCGCCATGTTGTTCGCTGCCGGCATGGGCATCGGTCTGATGTTCTTCGGCGTTGCAGAGCCCATCATGCACTACGCCACGCCGCCGGTCGGTTCGCCCGAGTCGGCCGCCGCTGCCCGCCAGGCCATGCGCATCACCTTCTTCCACTGGGGCATCCACGCATGGGCGATCTACGCAGTGGTAGCGCTGTCGCTGGCGTACTTTGCCTACCGGCACAATCTCCCTCTGCGTGTCCGGTCCGCGTTGTATCCGCTCATCGGCGACCGTATCCACGGCCCTTTGGGACATGCCGTAGACACGTTTGCCGCGCTGGGTACCATCTTCGGGCTGGCCACCTCGCTGGGCCTGGGCGTCATGCAGATCAACGCCGGCCTGAACTACCTGTTCGGCCTGGAGGTCAGTACGCTCGCTCAGGTTGGCTTGATCACCGTCATCACACTAGTGGCCACTGGCTCGGTCGTGGCTGGCCTGGACAGCGGCGTGCGCAGGTTGTCCGAGCTCAACATGATCCTGGCGGCGGCGCTGCTGGCCTTCGTGCTGGTCTGTGGACCTACCGTGCACCTGATGCAGGCACTGGTGCAGAACACCGGCATGTACGTTTCCCAGCTGTTCTCGATGACCTTCAACCTTTATGCCTACGAACCCACGGGTTGGCTGGGTGGCTGGACGCTGTTCTACTGGGGCTGGTGGATTGCGTGGTCGCCCTTCGTGGGCATGTTCATCGCGCGCATCTCACGTGGACGCACCGTCCGTGAGTTCGTGGTGGGGGTGTTGCTTGTGCCGCTTGGCTTCACATTCCTGTGGATGACCATCTACGGCAACACCGCGTTGCACATGGTGCGGGCAGAGGGCATCCAGCAGTTGGTGCAGGCGGTCTCAACCGACAGCTCGATGGCGCTTTTCGAGTTCTTGGAGCACCTGCCGCTGACCATGCTGACCTCTTCGCTGGCGGTCATCCTGGTTGCGCTGTTCTTCGTAACCTCAGCGGACTCCGGTGCCCTGGTAATCGACATGCTTACCTCGAAGGGTGAGGAGGAATCACCGGTCTGGCAGCGGATCTTCTGGGCGCTGCTGGTCGGCGGCCTGGCGATTGCATTGCTGGTGGCTGGCGGGCTGGAATCGTTGCAGGCTGCCACCATTGCCAGCGCGTTGCCATTTACGATCGTCATGATCCTGATGTGCTGGGGACTGCTGAAGGCCATGCATCTGGATGCCACCAAGCGCTCGATCCTGCGGGAGGCACGTATCCTGCCGGGCACCAGCGAGGATTGGCGGGCGCGCCTGCGCCTGTTGGCGCACAACCCGTTGAAGATCGAGGTGACCGGCTTCATCGAGCAGCGTGTCATCCCAGCATTGGAAGAGGTTGCGGTTGAGCTGCGCAAGCAGGATCTGCCGGTGCAGGTCTCCAAAGGGGGGGGTGGTCGTGCGTGGCTGCAGGTTGGCCATGGCGAGGAGATGGACTTCTTCTACTCCGTACGGCCCCAGCCCTATGAGCCGCCGACGTTCGCCCTGCAGGATCCCCGTCGGCCGGTCAGCGAGGGTACCCGTCATTACCGAGCGGAGGTCTATCTGCGGGAGGGCGGGCAGGACTACGACGTCATGGGGTGGACCAAAGTTCAACTCATCCACGATGTGCTCGATCAGTACGAGCGCCACCGTCAGTTCCTGGACAAGGTGCGCTCGTAGAATCCGCACACAGATGCCGCCCAGAGGAGCGGCATCTGCCTTGGGTCGGGCATGACCCTGCCTTGACGTGGCCTCGGCGCCCGACCGTGCTATTGATGGTCGAACTGCACAGGAAGTGGCCAATGCTTACCAGATTGAGGCTTGCAGCCAGCAAAGTTACCAAGCGGATGTGGTTCCGCTCGACCCTGTATGGCGCCCTGGGCATCATCACGGCGTTGGCCGGCGCGTTCCTGAAGTTCCTAATTCCCGCCGGCCTTGCTGCACGGATCGGCGCAGATTCCGTCGGTAACATTCTTGGCATTCTTGCCGCGTCGATGCTGACGGTCACCACCTTCTCGCTGTCCACCATGGTCTCCGCATACGGGTCCGCGTCCAGCAGCGCCACCCCGCGCGCGGCCCGCCTGCTGATCGAAGACACACGGGCCCAAGGTGCGCTGGCCACCTTCATTGGTGCCTTCCTGTTCTCGATCGTGGGCCTCATCGCGCTCAGCACCGGCATCTACGGAGACAGCGGCCGGCTTGTCCTGTTCGGGGCAACCATCGCGGTCATCATCGTCATCACAGTGACGTTGCTCAGGGCTATCGAGCAGTTCTCACGCTTTGGCCGCGTTGGCGAAACCATCGATCTGGTGGAGCGGGCGACCAAAGCGGCAATGAAGCGCCGCGCCGAGGAGCCTCGGCTCGGCGGAGCCAGTGCGGTCCCGGTAGGGGAGGGGGCGGTACTGCTGGTTGGCGATCAGGTTGCCTACGTTGAACATGTGGACGTCGGCCGGATCGACGGCATTGCACAGGAACATGATCTGCGCGTTCATCTGCTCTGCCAGCCGGGTACGTTCGCAACTCCGGTCCGTCCCTTGATAGCCATCGAGGGGAATCCACTTCCAGACGTGCAGAGTGAAGTGATCTCAGCCATTTCCTTCAGTGACTCGCGCTCCATCGAGAATGACCCACGCTTCGGGCTGGTCGTGCTTGCGGAAATTGCCCAGCGAGCCATGTCACCTGCAGTGAACGACCCTGGCACCTGCATCGACGTCATCGGGACCTGTGTCAGGCTGCTCTGTGCATGGGCCAGCCACACCGGGGACGCTGCGACGTGTGATGTGCTCTATCCGCGTGTGCACGTGCAGTGCCTCGATGTCCGCGACATGTTCGAGGATGCATTCACACCAATCTCCAGGGATGCGGCCGGCTCGCTGGAGGTCAATATCCGGCTGCAGAAGGCCTTCGTAGCGTTGGCAGGGTCCTCGAATGAAGCGACTAGAGTCGCATCACAGGCGCATGCCCGCATTGCGTTGGAGCGCGGCCTATTGGCCATGGATTTCGAAGCTGATCGCAAGGCGCTTCGAGCCGTCGTATCTAATTTGACTCTGGAAGATGTGGACCAACGTTCGTAGTAATTTCCTAACAATGCCTTTGAAGCGCTGCGCTGGCTATCAGTGCTCGGCTGTGGTCTGGAACACATCCGGCCAGCCCACCTTCCACAGCATGTATGCGGCAGTAATGAAGATCAGTACTGCAAATACCGTGTTCAGAGCTCCACGATAGCTGGCAAGCTTCGTCGAAGTTGCTGCTCCTGCAGTACCACCAGCCATGCCGGCAACGACGAACACTGCCGCGAGCTTCCAGTCGATCAGACCTGCATGCGCGTAGTTCAGTGCGGTGGTCATGCCAAATGCGGCGACGGCGACGAGCGAGCTTCCGACTGCGGCGATCATCGGCATGCCCGTCGCGGCCACCAGTGCGGGCACGATAAGGAAACCTCCGCCAATGCCAAAGAAGCCGGATAGCCCGCCGGCGGTGGCGCCCAGCCCAATCAGTGCGGGCGCGTTGCGTCTGCCGAGCCGAGCGTCCGCGAATCCAGGCGTGTTGCGCCTGCGAAGCATGGCGATGCCGACAATGACCATGACCACAGCAAACAGCGCCAACAGCCTCTTGCCGTCGAAGGCCTTGCCCACGCTGGAACCCAGGTAGGCGCCCGCGACCCCCGCCAGGGCGAAGACCGAAGCACAGGGCCAACGAACATGCCCTCTACGGGCGTGTACCACCAGATTCGACACCGCATTGACCGCCACTGCCAGGGCGCTGGTGCCGATAGCCACATGCGGATCTTCCACGCCGACCACGTAGAGCATCAGTGGTACCGCCAGGATGGATCCGCCCCCGCCAACCACGCCGAGCACGAAGCCGACCAGAACACCAGACAGGCCGCCCAGCACCCACTGCAGCAGAGATAGGGTTTCCATATGTCAGTCGCCGGACGCCGGACCTTGCTGCAGCCGTGTTGCGATGGAGGAAAGGTCATAGCCTGCGTCCGAGGCAACAGACAGGACGTGGGCAAACGCCGCTCTGTTGTGAACGACTTCCGACAGCGCCCAGAGCATCGCAGCACGGGTGCCGGTTCTGCAGTACGCGGCAACAGGGCGTGGCAGCGCGTCGATCAACCTGGCAAAGGTATGCACCTGATCATCGGTAATGACACCAGGCACGACGGGAAGATAGGCAAACTGCATGCCCGCCTGGTGGCAGGCAGCCTGCAGCGCATGGTGACTGGGCTGCTCCGGCTGTTCGTCGTCAGGCCGATTGCAGATCACGCTCGCAAAGCCCTGCTCCTTCAGAGTTTCAATATCCTCTGGCAGGAGCTGACCGGATACCTTGAGGTTGGCAGAGAGTGGTTTGAGGTTCATGGTTGTCCCGTAGGTGCAGTGGGGTGATGAATGAGGCCATGCAGGATCACGCCTGCGATCATTGCCGTGGTGAAGATGATCGCGAAGGGCTGGCCGGTTCCCAGCAATGCGATGGCAGGGCCGGGACACACTCCGGCCAGTCCCCAACCCAAGCCGAATATTGCCGAACCAATGACCAGGCGCCGGTCGATGATGCGATGGGTGGGAATGTGCAGCGATTCGGCAAGCAGAGGTGTTCTACGGGCGCGTATCCGCAGGTAGGCTGCGCCGGAAGGAATCAGTGCGCCCAGCATGACCAGCGCCAGTGAGGGGTCCCAGGCGTCGCTCACATCAAGGAAAGCAAGCACGCGGGCTGGGTTGGCCATATCGGATACAACCAGGCCCAATCCGAAGAGTGCGCCGCACAGGAACGCGGCAAGACGGATCATGCCGGGCCCCCGGTCGCAATCTGTACCAGGGTCGCCGTGGCCATGCCTACGAGCATGAACACGCAGGTCGCCACCACTGACCGCGGCGACGCCCGGCCCAGGCCGCAGACACCGTGCCCACTGGTACAGCCCGCCCCAAGGCGAGTTCCGTAACCCACCAGCAGTCCGGCAATCACCAGCACCACAGTTCCGTTTGCGGAGAGCGCCGGCAGGGGTATGGGTCTGGCCGCCAATGCCAAGCCTGACGCCAGGGCAAGTCCTGCCAGAAACAGGACAGCACTGCTGCGCCCGCCGTCACCTGTCATGCCCAGTGCCCTGGCAAGCAGACCCGAGATGCCAGCAACGCGCCCGAGAAGGAGTAGATAGGCTCCGGCCGCTGTTCCGATCATGGCACCCCCAGCGAGCGGCCAATACCAAGCCAGATGAGAGAGCGTCATAGCAGGTCCACCGGCAGCTTGAGGTAGCGCACGCCGTTGTCTTCGGGTTCGGGCAGATGGCCTGCGCGCATGTTGACCTGCACTGATGGCAGGATCAGCCGTGGCATCGGAAGCGTGGCATCACGAGCCTCCCGCAGTTGCACAAACATGGCTTCGCTCACGCCCTCGTGCACATGCATGTTTGTCGCCCTTTCGGCACCGATGGTTGTTTCCCATGCGAAATGGTCCCGGCCGGTGGCTTTGTAGTCGTGGCACAGGAATACACGGGCGGCGTCGGGCAGGGACAGCAGGCGCTGGATCGAGCGATACAACTGGCGAGCCGAGCCACCTGGAAAGTCGCATCGGGCGGTGCCGTAGTCCGGCATGAACAGCGTGTCTCCAGGAAATACGGCGTCGCCGATCACGTACGCCAGACAAGCGGGAGTATGGCCTGGCACGTGCAGCGACATCGCCTGCAGATTACCGATGCGGAAGGAGGCACCGTCAGCGAACAGGTGATCGAACTGGCTGCCATCACGCTTGAACGCAGTACCGGCATTGAAGACCTTGCCGAAGGTTTCCTGGACGGTGGTGATGTGTTCGCCAATAGCCAGCGCGCCTCCCACCTGCTCCTGCAGCCATGGAGCCGCGGACAGGTGGTCGGCATGCGCGTGGGTTTCCAGCAACCACTGCACCTGCAGGCGCTCGGCACGCACGTAGTCCACCAACGCCGATGCGGAGGACGTGGACGTGCGGCCTGCGGCCATGTCGAAGTCCAGGACGCTGTCGATGATGGCGCACGCTGAAGAAGTTGGATCGCATACGACATGGCTGGCAGTGAACGTAGCAGGGTCAAAGAACGTCTTCACGGAAGGTGAGGGAAGCAGGCCGGCACGCGCATCACTGACCAGGCGCACAGCCTGCCCCAGGGGGGCGTCTACCGCTACGGATGGGATCATGGCTGGCTCCAGGAGGCTTCGTGGCCTGAGAATTACATAGTTACGTAATCTGTGCAACTATGGAAACATGCTAGATTGAACCGGTTACCCATGGTGTTCGCATCACATCAGCCGCCCAAGTTGCCATTGCCTGTGACCAGCCCCCCATTCAGCCCGTCTGACCTAGCCACGATGAAGGAGCGCGTGCCCGAAGTGGCCGAGTTGCTGCGCTTCATGGCCACCCCCTCACGCCTGTTGCTGCTATGCCAGCTCGCGCAAGGTGAAATGACGGTGGGCGGACTTGAGGACGCAACTGGCATTCGACAGCCGGCTCTCTCCCAGCAACTGGCCGAACTCCGCCAACGAAAGCTTGTAGCGACCCGGCGGGAATCGCGGTCGATCATCTACCGCATGGCAGACCCGCGCGTTGCAGCACTGCTGGGCGCGATGCATGGGATCTTCTGTGCGGACGATGCATCAACTTGAAGTGGCCTAAGGCGTCCTAGAAGGGACGGGCTAGACTCACTGACCTAGGGGAATTTAGGCCATTGGCGTAGTCTGCCCCAAAACCAATTGACCGCAGCAGGCTCGAGGTCTGCTGCGGCCTAGGGATGTTTATCAGGGATGGGGTGTATGTCTGCGTATGGCCGATAGCGGGACATAGGACCCGCGGCGAATGTCCACCTCTTCTTTGGAGATTCGGTCAGAGCTCAATTCAGTCTGATCAACTGCCTACCAGCTTGTCGACCTCGCCTGCGAAATGATCTTGGGATCTGGGAAGCTACCCTTGAGAATGCACCGAGGCGACCGCGATGCCGGATTTCCCCTCAGGCGCTATGCCGGTTTACAATAGACCGTCAAATACCTAACGGATCGGCTAGCGATGACTCCACCCTGACGCTTGATTGAAGAAGCGATCCAGACACTTAGGTCTGGAAGGGTGCCTGTTTCTTTCGTTTGGCGCGCACGGCTGTGCGCGGAGATCATTTCCTATGTCTGCAATTTATCCCCTGCGCCAGCAATGGCTCGGTAACATCCGTGGTGACCTGCTGTCGGGCATCGTCGTTGCGCTAGCCCTGATTCCTGAGGCAATCGCGTTTTCCATCATCGCCGGCGTCGACCCAAAGGTAGGTTTGTATGCCTCGTTCTGCATCGCCGTCATCACCGCCATCGCCGGTGGTCGCCCTGGCATGATCTCGGCTGCGACCGGTGCCATGGCGCTGCTGATGGTCACGCTGGTTCGCGAGCACGGCATACAATATTTGTTTGCTGCCACGATCCTGGCTGGCGTGCTGCAGATGCTGGCCGGCGCCCTGCGGTTGGGCTCGCTGATGCGCTTTGTGTCGCGCTCGGTGGTGACCGGATTTGTGAATGCACTGGCGATTCTCATTTTCATGGCGCAGCTTCCCGAGCTCATCGGCATGCCGTGGATGGTGTATGCGATCTGTGCTGTGGGTCTGGCAATCATCTACCTGCTGCCGCTGCTGACCAAAGCCGTTCCTTCGGCATTGGTGGCGATCGTGGTTCTTACGGCCGCTTCCATGTATTTCGGCTTCCAGGTACGCACCGTAGGCGACATGGGGGCGCTGCCTGACAGCCTGCCGTCGTTCCTGATTCCGGACGTGCCATTCACCTGGGAGACACTCCAGATCCTGCTGCCGGTTTCGGCGACTTTGGCGGTCGTTGGCTTGTTGGAATCGCTGATGACCGCGCAAATCGTCGAGGACATGACTGATACCCCCAGTCAGAAGAACCGCGAGTGTGCAGGCCAAGGCTTGGCTAACACCGTGACGGGCTTTTTCGGGGGCATGGCGGGTTGTGCAATGATCGGCCAGTCAGTGATCAACATCACGTCCGGTGGCCGGGGCCGCCTCTCCTGCCTTGTGGCCGGCGTGGTTCTGCTACTCCTCGTTGTTTATGGGTCAAACCTGGTGAGTCAGATTCCAATGGCCGCGCTGGTCGCGGTGATGATCATGGTCAGCATCGGCACCTTCAACTGGCGCTCACTGCGCGAACTGGCCATTCATCCCAAGAGCTCTTCAGTCGTGATGATTGGCACCGTCATCGTGACCGTGGCTACCCACGACCTTGCCAAGGGCGTGCTGACAGGCGTGGTCCTGTCGGCGGTGTTCTTCACCCGCAAGGTCGGCAAGATGCTGAGCATCGACGACACCCAGGTCGACATCGACTCGCGCGTCTACGTTGTGAGGGGGCAGGTGTTCTTTGCGTCTGCCGGACAGTTCGTGAGCAGCTTCAACTATCTGGATGTCCCCAAGAACGTCAAGATCGATCTGAAGGACGCCCACTTCTGGGACCTGACCGCCGTTGATGCGCTCGACAGGGTAGTGATGAAGCTGCGCGAGCACGGCGCGACCGTTGAAGTGTTCGGTCTCAACGATGCAAGTGAGACCTTGGTTGATCGCCTGGGAAAGCACCGTACGCCAGGCACCGCGCTGTCGTCGGGTCATTGAATGAGCGAAGCGGGCACCGAATGGTGCCCGCGTCCTTTCCGGCAGTCATCGAACTGACATATGGCAAGGTAATACTTCGATTATTCTAGATAAATGGTTTCGATGGTATGCGTACCCTGAGTGTTCTGTTCCTCTGCACCGGCAACTCGGCGCGCAGCATTCTTGCCGAGGCACTAGCCAACCATTTAGGGCGCGGACGTATCCGCGCTTACAGTGCCGGCAGTTATCCCAAGGGCGTAGTTCATCCAGTGACCCTGCAGGTGCTCTCGGAGATTGGCTTCGACGTTGCCGGGCTGTCGAGCAAGCCGTGGGAGGCATTCGCAGGTCCGAAAGCACCACAGATGGATCTGATCGTGACCGTGTGCGATCGCGCAGCGGGTGAAGCGTGTCCAGTGTGGCCAGGTCACCCGGTTACGGCTCACTGGGGTATCCCCGACCCGGCTGCAGTACAGGGCAGCGCGGAGCAGGTCCACAAGGCGTTCCTGAGCACGCTTCACCAGCTCCAGCATCGTCTCGGCTTGCTGTTGGCGCTCAAGCCTGAAGCGCTGGACCGCATGACCCTGCAATCGCAGGTGCGGGTGCTGGGCAATGGCGCCGAGGCTCACGCGCCAGATGACAGCGGAGAAACAGCCCCGACGTAGTCGCTGATTTGCCTTACTGCCTCGCGCGCGTATCGGGTCCCCCCGATCAGCGTGGCCGACGCTGCGCCATTCCAGTCGCCATAGCCAAGCAGCCAGACCGATGGCGCTGCGACCGAACGGACCTGGGTGTCATCCACGTCGATCCGACCCAGGGCGTTGACCATGCCCATTCCTTCCAGGTGCGACAACGCCGGCCGGAAGCCGGTGCACCAGATCACGGCGTCCAAGTTGCGTTCGCTGCCATCTGCCCACTGCATGCCGGTGGCGGTGAAACGGACGGGTGGCGGCATGGAGACCAGTACACCGCGGCGCCGTGCATCCACCACCGGCGGCACCATGACGATGTCGCCAAAACCACCCTGCGGAACATCCGGTTCGCGGCCTTCCTGCTGGGCCCTCCACTTCTCGGTTGCGCGTGCGAACAGAACGCGCCCGTCCACATCGTCGGCCAGGAAGGCTGGCTTGCCCTGGGTGATCCAAGTGGTGTCGGCCACCTTTGATACCTCGGCCAGAATCTGTGCCCCTGAGTTGCCGCTGCCGATGATCGCCACGCGCATTCCGGCAAAGGATCCAGGATGGCTGTAGTGGGCCGAGTGCAGCTGCACGCCGCCGAATGCGTCCATACCTTCATAGTCGGGCGTGTAGGGATGCCGCCAGGTACCTGTGGCGCTTATCACTGCACGCGTATGCCACTGTCGGCCGTCATCTGCTTCCACCAGCAGCCGGGTTCCCGAACGACTGACGCGTTCCACCTGCACGGGACGGACGACGGGCAGTGCATATTTGTGCTCGTAGCGCGTGAGGTAGTCCAGCACTTCCGCCTGCGAAGGGTACGGTTCCCGGGTGGCGGGCATCGGCCAACCGGGAATCGAGCTCCAGCCCGCCGGCGAGAACAGATGCAAGGATTTCCACGCATGCTGCCACGCCCCACCAGGTGACGTTTCAGCATCAAGAATCACATAGGACAGCCCGCTGCGACGCAGGAAGTAGCCAGCCGAAAGACCCGCCTGCCCACCTCCGATCACCACCACATCGACGCTGTCCATCTGGAATTCCTCACATCGCTGCACTCAGGCGGCGTTCCTGTGCTGCTGTTGATCGGAGATCTTAAGTGCATCCAGATAGCGCTCGGCATCCAGTGCGGCCATGCAGCCGAAGCCGGCGGAGGTGATGGCCTGCCGATAGTGCTGGTCGGCCACGTCGCCTGCGGCGAACACGCCTTCCACCGAGGTCAGGGTGGCGTTGCCGCCCAGCCCGGAGCGGATTTCCAGGTAACCGTTGTTCATCGCCAGCTGGCCATCGAACAGGGTGGTGTTCGGGTGGTGGCCGATGGCCACGAAGAAGCCGTGGGCATCGATGTCGCGGGTGCCGCCGTCCAGGGTGGACTTCACGCGCACACCGGTCACGCCGGCGTCGTTGCCCAGCACTTCCTCCACCTGGTGGTGCCAGACGGTTTCGATCTTGCCTTCGGCCACCTTCTTGAACAGCTTGTCCTGCATGATCTTTTCCGCCTTCAGGGTGTCGCGGCGGTGGACCAGGTAGACCTTGCGGGCGATGTTGGACAGGTACAGCGCCTCTTCCACGGCCGTGTTGCCGCCACCCACCACGACCACGTCCTGGTCACGGTAGAAAAAGCCGTCACAGGTGGCGCAGGCGGAGACGCCGCGGCCCTTGAAGGCCTCTTCGGTCGGAATGCCCAGGTACTTAGCGGTGGCGCCGGTGGCGATGATCAGCGCATCGCAGGTGTACTCGTGGCTGTCGCCGATCAGCTTGAACGGGCGCTGCGACACGTCAGCGGTGTGGATGTGGTCGAAGATCACCTCGGTCTCGAAGCGCTCGGCGTGGGCCTGCATGCGTGCCATCAGGTCCGGGCCCATCAGGCCATGGGCGTCACCCGGCCAGTTGTCCACCTCGGTGGTGGTCATCAGCTGGCCACCCTGCTGCAGGCCGGTGATCACCACCGGGTTTAGATTGGCGCGGGCTGCATAGACAGCGGCGGTCCAGCCGGCCGGGCCGGAACCAAGGATCAGCAATGGAATGTGTCGGGTGGTGCTCATGGCTCAGCGGCTCCGTGCGTCGGCAGGAAAGTAGCGCTTGCCCAGCCGCAGGGCGACATGGACTAGCAGGATCAGTACCGGCACTTCCACCAGCGGGCCGATGACAGCGGCGAAGGCGACCGGCGAGGCCAGGCCGAAGGCCGCGATGGCTACCGCGATGGCCAGTTCGAAATTGTTGCCTGCCGCGGTGAACGCGATGGCAGTGGTGCGCGGATAGTCCTTGGCGATCAGCTTGCCCATGAAGAAGCTGATGACGAACTGGATGATGAAGTACAACGTCAGCGGGATCGCGATGCGCACCGCGTCCATGGGAATCCGCAGCACGTCGCCGCCTTTGAGGCTGAACATTGCCACGATGGTGAATAGCAGTGCGGCCAGCGTTATCGGGCTGATGGCAGGCAGGAACTTCTCTTCATACCACTGCACGCCCTTGCGAGCCTTCAGCCATCGACGGGTGAGGAAGCCGGCCAGGAACGGGATGCCCAGGTAGATCAGAACCGCCTCTGCGATGGTCCAGACGCTGACATCGATGACGCTGCCCTGCAGTCCGAACACCGGCGGCAACCACGAAAGGAAGAACCACGCGTAGACGCTGAACAGCGCGATCTGGAAGATCGAGTTGAATGCCACCAGGCCGGCCACGTACTGGCCGTCGCCGCGTGCCAGCTGGTTCCACACCAGCACCATGGCGATGCAGCGCGCCAGGCCGATCAGGATCAGGCCGGTCATGTACTCGGGGTAGTCGCGCAGGAACAGCACCGCCAGGCCGAACATCAGGAACGGGCCCACGATCCAGTTCTGCAGCAGCGAGAGCATCAGCACGCGCTTGTCGGCAAAGACGGTGGGCAGTTCCTCGTACTTCACCTTGGCCAGCGGCGGGTACATCATCAGGATCAGGCCAATGGCGATTGGGATGTTGGTCGACCCTACGGAAAGGCTGTTCAACGCGCTGGGCACGCCTTCGAGCATCGCGCCCAGGCCGACGCCGAGCGCCATGGCGGCGAAGATCCACAGCGTCAGGTACCGGTCCAGAAACGACAGGCGGGAGGTGTCAGTGGTCATGGGGGCTTCCGGGAGGATGGTCAGTTGATCTGCGCAATCGGTTCAAGCTGGGCCTGGAGGGCTTCACGGTCATCCCATGTCCCGTCAGGAATCTCCAGGAAAGCCTTCAGGCGGGCTTTGATGATCTGATGCGCCCTGTCGAACGCTTCAGCCTTCTGTGCATCCGAGCCTTCCACACCGGCCGGGTCGAACAGGCCCCAGTGCACGCGCACGAAATCGCCAAACACAACCGGGCACGCCTCGGCGGCCGCGCTGTCGCACACGGTGACGATAAGATCCATGGCAGCAGCATCCGCTTCAGCAAATTCGTCCCAGGACTTGCTGCGCAGGCCCTCCACCGGTAAGCCCTCGCGCTGCAATTGGGCAATGGCGAACGGATTGACCCGACCGGCTGGCTGGCTGCCTGCACTGAAGGACTGATAGCGACCTTCGCCCCACTTTTTCAGGGTTGATTCGGCCAACACGCTGCGCGCGGAATTGCCGGTACAAAGGAACAGAACACGACGGGTCATTTTGGCGATCTCTGGGTAAGGGGTCAGCAGCCTGCGGGGCGTTCACAGGCCTGTTCGTCGGCACAGCAGTTTTCGGTGAGGTAGGCCACCAGCGCGTTCATCGCCACGAACTCGGCCCGGTAGCAGATAGTCCGGCCACGTTGCTCGGCGCTGATCAGTCCCGCAGCCAGCAGCTCCTTCAGGTGGAAGGAGAGCGTGGCGCCAGGCAAAGAGAGGGCTTGGGCAATGTCGCCGGCCAGCTTGCCGGCGCTCCCCGCCTGAACCAGGATGCGGAAGATCGACAGGCGGGTGGCATGACCCAGTGCAGCCAAGGCATGGGTTGCTTTTTTATGTTCCATGATTCTAGAATAATCGAATTAAAATGACAGGACAACCCCCGTGCAGCAGATCCCTAACGTGGTCTCGGGTGCCTTGGACATCCCCACGGCCGCCAAGCTCAACGATCCGGTCGCCCAGCCACACCGGCCACGCATCCTGATCCTGTATGGGTCGCTGCGGCCGCAGTCGTTCAGCCGCAAGCTGGCGCTGGAGTCGCAGCGGCTGCTGGAGCAGCTTGGGGCGGAAACCCGCCTCTTTGATCCACATGAGCTACCGATGCTTGACTCGGTGCCGGCCACTCACCCGAAGGTGCAGGAGCTGCGTAGGGCATCGCTGGCAGAAGCTGCAATGCATTGTTATAGCGAACGACAAAATCGCAGGCGCGCCGTATCAAGCAAGCCTGCGACGAATCATTCGCTGATCTTGTTACTCAACCACAATGTACTGCGCCACCGGGCACCTCGGCACCAGCGTCGTATCTCATCTGATTCAGAAGATCGGCACCGCAGCCTTCACGGCACTTGCACGAGATGAGGGTAGGACCAAGCGACTGCGTGAAAGCCATGTCAACGTTCGCATTGCCGATTTCGATAGGCCAGACACCCTGGGCCCAGCACTGGTCGGCGTGAAGAAGCTGCTCCTGATCTCGACCATGGCCGAGAATCGAGCCGAACAACATAAGAACGTTATCGATGCTGCAAAGAAGGCTGGTGTTGAGCACATCTTCTATACAAGCCTTGCCATCAAATCGATCGACATCTCGCATGTTCGGGGACTGATGGGAAGTCACTTCGAGACAGAGGATTACATCAAGGCCAGTGGCCTGAAATACACCATCCTCACGAACACGATGTACGCCGAAGCGATGCCGAAGATTGTTGGCTCGGGCCTCATCGGCTCATCCATCGCGCTTCCCGGCGGGGACGGTCGCGTCCCTTACGTCCTGCGCGCAGAGCTTGCCGAAGCAGCTGCAAACGCCATTTCGAGCGCCGGGCACGAGAACCGAATCTACAACCTGAATCGCCCAGGATTTCGTAGACACCTCGCAGCCATAAACTATGGCTTAGGCGGAGGTGGTTATGAGCACGAAGCGTTATACGGATGAGTTCAAGATCGAGGCGGTTCG
>NZ_JBRREF010000074.1:0-24204 GCF_056760135.1 Stenotrophomonas sp. STEN023
TCAAAGCCCCTCTCCCGCTTGCGGGGTGAGAAGGGCTGCTTGCGAACCAAAGGTTCGCAGCCATTCGAACGACCTTGCGCCAGCGCAAGGGCCGGGGCGCGGAGCGGGGGTTGGGGTGAGGGCAGCGTTTCGCTGGGAAAGCCCCTGCCGAGCATGGCTCGGCACTACAGAGCCCAGCTCCTGCTCAAAGCCCCTCTCCCGCTTGCGGGGTGAGAAGGGCTGCTTGCGAACCAAAGGTTCGCAGCCATTCGAACGACCTTGCGCCAGCGCAAGGGCCGGGGCGCGGAGCGGGGGTGGGGGTGAGGGCAGCGTTTCGCTGGGAAAGCCCCTGCCGAGCATGGCTCGGCACTACAGTCAGTGCTCCCGCTGCTCGCGGACAGTCATCAGCATGGCGTCGCTGGATTCCTGGAACACATGCAAACCGAACTCCGGCAGCATCGCCAGCAGGTGGTCGAACATGTCCGATTGGATGGCCTCGTACTTCGCCCAGGCGGTCGAGGAGGTGAAGCAGTAGATCTCCAGCGGCAGGCCTTGCGGAGTCGGCGCCATCTGCCGCACCAGCATGGTCATGTCCTGATGGATGCCCGGGTTGTGCCGCAGATACAGCTCCACATAGGCGCGGAAGGTGCCCAGATTGGTCAGCCGGCGCGCGTTGACCGGTTCCGGGTGCGCCTGTGCCACCTGCGCATTCCACTGCTGCAGCTCCTGCTGCTTGCCCGCCAGATAATCATCCAGCAGCGCGATCTGACCCAGCCGCTCCAGCCCACTCGCATCGAGGAAACGCACGCTGTGCTGATCCAGGTAGATCGAACGCTTGATCCGGCGTCCGCCTGATTCCTGCATGCCGCGCCAGTTTTTGAACGACTCGGTGACCAGCTTCTTGGTCGGAATGGTGGTGACGGTCTTGTCCCAGTTCTGCACGGTAACCGTGTGCAGCGCGATGTCGATCACGTCGCCATCAGCGTTCTGGCTGGGCATCTCGATCCAGTCGCCGATGCGCACGCGGCCATCGCCGCTGATCTGCACGCTGGCCACCAGCGACAGGATGGTGTCCTGGAAAATCAGCATGAACACCGCCGTGGCCGCGCCCAGGCCGGTGACCAGATGCAGCAGCTCCACGCCGACCAGGATCGCCACGATCGACAGCCCGGCAAACACGAACACCACGATTTTGACGACCTGCAGGTAGCCCTTGATCGGCTTGTTGCGCGCGTCGGCGCGGCGCTCATAGAAATCGTTGAAAGCATCCAGTGCGTGCGACACCGCCATCGCAATGGTCAGCACCGTCCACGCATGACATAGCGCTTTCAAACCATTGACCAGGCCCGGCGGCAGTTCCGGCACGATGCTCAAGCCTGCGGCAAGCACCACCGACGGCACGATGTTGGACAGCCGCGCGATCACCCGCAGCGGCTGCTTGGCGTTGTGGTTGGGACCGGAGAAACGTTCGATCATCGAACGCAGGCCACGCAGCAGGATGCGCTTGGTGACGAAGTTGGCCAGCCATGCCACCAGCAGCAATCCCGCCAGCACCACCGCCGGATAGGCCATCGGGTACGGCGCCAGCATGTTATCCAGCTGATCCAACCAACGAATTCCCATTACCGCCATCGTGCACTTCTCCCTTTACTCGTACTGCAGAAACAACCTGCCCAAGCGCATTGCTTGATCGGACAGGCATAGCTCAGGCCGCGCACCGCAGTGCGCGCGACCGGATCACAACAGGCTCAGACGTCAGTGCGGCTACGCTCGATGATCACGCCAACCGCGCGCGCGCCGCGCACCGCGCCGGGCTTGCTCAGCTTCAGCCGCAGCCATTGCACGTTGAATTCGTCCAGCACGATCTGCGCGCAGCGCTCGGCCAGCGTTTCCACCAGGCCAAAATCGGAGGCGCGCACGAATTCCATCAGGCGCTTGCTGACCGCCTTGTAATTCAGCGTGTCGACGATGTCGTCGCTGGCGGCGGGCTTGCGGTTGTCGAAGCCCATTTCAAGATCGAACACCAGGGTCTGGCGGATGCGCCGTTCCCAGTCGTAGATGCCGATCAGGGCGTCGATTTCGAGCCCTTCGATGAATACCTTGTCCATTGCATCTGTCGTATTGGATGAATACGACATGGTAACGGCAGCAGACTGAGCCTGCCGTGGACGCGCACGGCAGGCCTGCTTGTCAGCCCTGCAAGGGCGGCAACAACGCCATGTCCCAGCGCGGCGTCACCTTGATCTCGGCCGGGCCGTGCTGGCCGGCCTGCAGGCGCAGGGCGCCGGCGAAGGCGATCATCGCGCCGTTGTCGGTGCACAGTGCCGGACGCGGGAAGCAGACCCTGCCGCCGCGGCGCTGGGCATCGTCCTGCAGCTTGGCGCGCAGGCGCTTGTTGGCGCCGACGCCGCCGGCCACCACCAATACGTCGCAGCCGGCCGCATCCAGCGCGCGGCCGCACTTGATCACCAGCGTGTCGACCACCGCGTCTTCAAAGCCACGGGCGATGTCGGCGCGGGTCTGCTCGGTCTGGTCGCTGTCGCGCCAGGCCATCAGCACCTGCGTCTTCAAGCCGGAGAAACTGAAATCCAGACCTGGCCGGTCAGTCATCGGCCGGGTGAACTTGTAGCGCCCCGGGGTGCCGATCTCGGCCAGCTTGGCCAGCTGCGGACCACCCGGGTACGGCAGGCCCATCATCTTGGCGGTCTTGTCGAAGGCCTCACCGGCGGCATCATCTAATGTCTCGCCCAGCAGGCGGTATTTACCGATGGCGTCCACCGCTATCAGCTGGGTGTGGCCACCGGAGACCAGCAAGGCCACAAACGGCGCTTCCGGCGGGTCATCCTCCATCAGCGGCGCCAACAGGTGGCCTTCCATATGGTGTACGCCGATGGCCGGCACATCCAGGCCCCAGGCCAACGAGCGGGCCACACCGGCACCGACCAGCAGCGCCCCGACCAGGCCGGGGCCGGCGGTATAGGCCACGCCCTCGATCTCGGAGATGGCGATGCCGGCCTCGTCCAGGGTCTG
The DNA here is from genome assembly GCF_056760135.1 of Stenotrophomonas sp. STEN023. NCBI lineage: Bacteria > Pseudomonadati > Pseudomonadota > Gammaproteobacteria > Lysobacterales > Lysobacteraceae > Stenotrophomonas > Stenotrophomonas sp. STEN023. Next base: position 3,010 of record NZ_JBRREF010000074.1, read on the forward strand.
CCGGATCAGCGGCAGGGTTTTGCGTACATGGTCGCGGCTGGCCAGCTCCGGCACCACGCCGCCGTATTCGGCGTGCAGCGCGATCTGGCTGTAGACGGCATGCGCACGCAGCGCGGCCGCCCCGGAGAGTGAGGTGTCGTAGACGGCTACGCCCGTCTCATCGCAGGATGATTCAATGCCAAGGACTTTCATAAGGCGTATTGTGGACCTCTCTGACGCCCCCGCCAAATCGCGGGGGTTGCACGTCTGCGCAAAGGGACTATAATGCGCGGCTCACCGGGTGTGTCCCGGTTTTTCTACAGAGTCCCCGGAGATTCCATGCCCAGCGTTAAAGTCCGCGAGAACGAGCCCTTTGAGTTTGCTCTTCGCCGCTTCAAGCGCACTTGCGAAAAGGCCGGCGTGCTGGCCGAAACCCGCAAGCGCGAGTTTTACGAAAAGCCGACCCAGGAACGCAAGCGCAAGGCTGCTGCAGCCGTGAAGCGCCAGCTGCGTCGTTCCTCGCGCGACGTCACCAAGCGTCAGCGCCTGTACTGATCGTACGCAACTCCTGAACGGCGGGCTCCGGCCTTCCGTACTGGGGTGAAAGCCGGCACGCGCAAGCGTAGCCGGCTTTTTGCGTTCCAGACGCCAGCAATGCTGACGTCTCTTCCCAATATTCCCGACCCAAAGAGGTGCTCCATGAGCCTGAAGCAACAGCTGACCGAAGACATGAAGGCCGCCATGAAGAGCGGCGACAAGCACTCGCTGGGCGTGATCCGCCTGATCAATGCCGCCATCAAGCAGCGCGAAGTGGACGAGCGCATCGAGCTGACCGACACCGACGTGATTGCCGTGCTGGACAAGATGGTCAAGCAGCGCAAGGACTCGGTCACCCAGTTCGAAGCCGCCAACCGTGAAGACCTGGCTGTGATCGAGCGCGAGGAGATCGTCGTGATCGAGCGCTATGTCCCGGCCAAGATGGGCGAAGCCGAGATCCAGGCCGCAATTGACGCTGCCAAGGCCGAGACCGGCGCCAGCAGCGCTGCCGACATCGGCAAGCTGATGGGCGTGCTCAAGCCCAAGCTGGCTGGCCAGGCCGACATGGGCCTGGTGTCCAAGCTGGTCAAGCAGGCCCTGGCCGGCTGATCCCAGCTGCCGAGCTTGTGCGACAAGGCCCGCCAAGTGCGGGCCTTGTTGTTTCTGCCCTTCTGCTTTTAGTGGGAGCGGCGTCAGCCGCGAAGCTGGCAGTGCTGGAATCACCGCTCGGTCCGCAACCTGAGGGCCCCGTGGCTTCGCGGCTTACGCCGCTCCCACATCTGTTGTGCATTGCCGGGAAGGCCCCTGCCGAGCATGGCTCGGCACTACAGGTACCTATTCACCCGCCCCGAAGCCCAGCTTTGCTAGAACAGACCTCTGCCTTCACGCGATCCATCTGATGCCCGTAACCCGCCCCACCCTGCATTCGTTCAAATCCCGGCTGGAGCTGCTCCAGCAAAGCCTGCCGGCTGCCCTGGCCCGCCGCTTCGTCGAAGCCGACGTGATGACCCAGGCCGCATCGCTGGCCTTCTACACCTTGCTGTCGCTGGCGCCGCTGCTGGTCCTGCTGCTGTGGCTGACCGCCTCACTGTACCCACCAGCGCAACAGACACTTATCGAGCAAATTGGCTCGCTGGCCGGCCCCAGCGTCGCCGAGGTGGCACGCACGGTGATCACCAATGCCAGCGCACAGCCGGATCTGGGCTCGCTTGCCGGCATCTGGAGCCTGATCCTGCTGTTTGTCGGTGCCACCGTGGTATTTGCCCAGCTGCAGGCGGCACTGAACCTGATCTTCCGTACCGACTCCAAGCGTTTCGAAGGCATCTTCGGCTGGCTGAAGAAGCGGGTGTTCTCCGCCGGCGTGGTGCTGGCACTGGGCTTCCTGCTGATCGTGTCGATGGTCGCCACCACCGCCCTGCAGGTGATCTTCTCGCATCTGCCGTCGGCACTACCGGCATTGGGCTACACGACCACACTGGCACTGTATGCACTGGGCTTCGCCTTCCTCTACCACTACCTGCCGGACCGGCCGGTGGCCTGGCGCCAGGCCTTCCTCGGTGGCGCCATCACCGCGGTACTGTTCACCCTCGGCCGCTATGCGATTGGCCTGTACATCGCCAACGCCGCGCCAGGCAGCGCCTACGGCTCGATGGGTACGCTGGTGATCATGCTGGTATGGATCTACTACGCCAGTGTGGTGTTCTTTGCTGGCGCGCTGATTACCGCGGTGATTGATGAGCGGGCGTATGCGCGGCGGAAGGTGGAGGCTGCGGAAGTTGATGTTGGGGCTTTGGACTGACGGCAAGTGCAAAAGCCACCCCTCCCCGGCCCTCCCCTTGCCTGCGGCAAAGGGAGGGGACAAAAGCCACTCCCTCCCTTTCGCGCAGCGAAGGGGAGGGCCGGGGAGGGGTGGCTCTGCGCCTCTGACTGAAAACCATCAAGCCCAACACCCCGCCAGCACCAGCCCAGCCTAGTACACTCCCCTTCCCCCCTTTCACCGCGCCCCGCCAACCGGCGGCGCTATCGATTTGCCGCATGGCCCGACTTCCCGACGCGTTCATTGACGACCTGCTGGCCCGCACCGACATCGTCGAAGTGGTGGGCTCACGTGTGCCGCTCAAGCGCCAGGGCAAGGAGTACGCGTCGCGCTGCCCGTTCCATGACGAGCGCTCGGCCTCGTTCACGGTCTCGCCCACCAAACAGTTCTATCACTGCTTCGGTTGTGGCGCGCATGGCACCGCGATCAGCTTCCTGATGAATTACGACCGCCTCGAGTTCCTTGATGCGGTGGATGAACTTGCCAAACGCGTGGGCATGGAAATCCCACGCGAAACCAACGCACGCACACCGCAGCAGCAGGACGACAGCCGCGACCAGTACTCGGCGCTGGATGCCGCCACCCGCTTCTTCCAGAAGCAGCTGGAAGGCAACGACAAGGCCAGCGCCTACCTCGATGGTCGCGGCGTGGATGCTGACACCCGCGCGCGCTTCTCCATCGGCTATGCGCCGGATGGCTATAGCGCACTGAAGGACGCACTGGGCAAGGACGAGCGGCGCATGAAGCTGCTCGAGCGCGTCGGCCTGTTCTCCAAGAACGACCGCGGCCACGTCTACGACAAGTTCCGCGACCGGGTGATGTTCCCGATCTTCGACCGCCGCGGCCGCGTCATCGCCTTCGGCGGCCGCGTGATGGAAAAGGACGACGGCCCCAAGTACCTCAACTCGCCGGAAACCGCGCTGTTCCACAAGGGCCGCGAACTGTACGGCCTGTGGCAGGTGCGCCAGGCCAACCAGAAGATCGAACGGCTGATCGTGGTTGAAGGCTATATGGACGTGGTCAGCCTGTTCCAGTTCGGCGTCACCCAGGCGGTGGCGACGCTGGGCACGGCGACCACGCCCGATCATGCCGAGCTGCTGTTCCGCAACGCGCCGGATGTGTACTTCTGCTTCGACGGTGATGCCGCCGGTCGCCGTGCCGGCTGGCGCGCACTGGAGTCGGTGCTGCCGCGCATGAAGGATGGCCGCCAGGCCTTCTTCCTGTTCCTGCCCGATGGCGAGGACCCGGACACCATCGTGCGCAAGGAAGGTGCCGATGCTTTCGATGCGCGACTCAAGCAGGGCACGCCGCTGTCGCAGTTCTTCTTCGACGAGCTCAGCCGCGAGATCAACCTCGGCACGCTGGACGGCAAAGCACGCCTGGCCGAACGCGCAAAGCCAATGCTGGCACAGATTCCCGATGGTGCTTTTGGCGACCTGATGAAGCAGGAGCTGGCGCGCCTGACCGGTATCGGCAGCACCGCGACAGCCGCCGCGCCGGCAGCGCGCCCGCCGATGCGCAACAACGCGGTGCCGGCGCAGAAGCGCAGCCTGGTGCGCGCGGCCATCGCGATTCTTCTACAGCAACCCTCGCTGGTGATGGCACTGGAAGGCCATCACGCCATCGGCGGCCTGCGCCTGCCCGGCATCGAGTTGCTGGTTGAGTTGATGGCACTGGTGCAGCAGCGCCCGGACATCAGCACCGGCGCCCTGCTCGAACACTTCAACGACCGCGAAGAACAGGCCGCGCTGCACAAGCTGGCCGCGCAGGAACTGCCCGGCGATGAAGCGCTGTGGTCGCAGGAACTGCAGGACGCGGTGATGCAGTTGGAAAAGCAACTACTGACCCAGCGTCTGGACGAACTGCAGGCCAAGCAGCGCCAGCAAGGCCTGGACGACACCGACAAATACGAACTGCGCGAGCTGCTCAAGGCCCGCGCCAGCCTGCGCCTCTGACCTCTGCAAGGGAGCACTGCATGTACATCTATCGCCTGTCACTGCTCCTCTCACTGTTGCTCGCCGCCAACGCCTTCGCTGGCGATGCAACGCTGCGCCAGCCGCGCCCGGACCTGATCACCGCCGGCCAGCCCAGCGCGCAGCAGCTGCGCGATGCTGCCGCCAATGGCGTCACCACCGTCATTGATCTGCGCCGGCCCGATGAAGATCGCGGCTACGACGAAGCTGCCTTGGCCGAGCAGCTCGGCCTGCGCTATGTGCGCCTGCCCATTGCCGGTGCCGGCGACATCACCGAAGCCAATGCACGCACGCTGGATCGCCTGCTCAAGCAGGACAGTGGCAAGACCCTGTTGCATTGCGCCTCCTCCAATCGCGCAGGTGCACTGCTGTCGTTGATCGAGGCACACATCAATGGCGCAGCGGTGGACGATGCACTCACGTTCGGCCGTGACGCTGGCATGAGCTCACTCGAGCCCGCTGCACGCGCGGCTTTGGAAACCCCCATACCCTGATCGAGGCATTACCGACATGACACGCTGGTGGTCGCGACTGCGACCGGACAACTTCACCCTCGCCCTGCTCGCCACCGTTGCCCTGGCCAGCGTGCTGCCGCTCACTGGCGCCGCCGCCAAGGGCTTCGACCACTTCACCGATATCGCCATCGCCGCGCTGTTCTTCCTGCACGGCGCGCGCCTGCCGCGCGAATCCATCGTCGCCGGTCTGCTGCACTGGCGCCTGCATATCACCATCCTGGCCTGCACCTTCGTGCTGTTCCCGCTATTGGGATTGGCGATGAAGCCGCTGGCTGGCTGGGCGTTGACGCCGGAGCTCTACATCGGCGTGCTGTTCCTGTGCGCCCTGCCCTCGACCGTGCAGTCCTCGATTGCCTTCACCTCGATTGCCGGCGGCAATGTACCGGCAGCGGTATGTGCGGCCTCGCTGTCGAGCATTCTCGGCGTGTTCCTGACCCCGCTGCTCATGACGGTACTGGCCGGATCGCAGGGCGGCATGGCCAACCCACTGCATGCGGTCGGCGCGATCATGCTGCAGCTGCTTGTGCCATTCGTACTTGGCCATCTGCTGCGGCCGTGGATCGGTGGCTGGATCGAAAAGCGCCGCGGCCTGCTGCGTTACACCGACCAGGGCACGGTGCTGCTGGTGGTCTATGCCGCCTTCGGCGAATCGGTCAGCGAAGGCCTGTGGAGCAAGACGCCGCCGCTGTCCTTGCTGGCTGCGGCCTTGGTTGCAGTGGTGCTGTTGGCGATTGCCATGCCCGGCATCACCTGGCTGGCACGGCGACTGGGCTTCAACCGCGCCGACCAGATCACCATCATGTTCTGCGGCTCCAAGAAGAGCCTGGCCACCGGCGTGCCAATCGCCAAGGTCTTGTTTGCCGGCGGCAGCCTCGGTGCGATCGTGCTGCCGATCATGATCTACCACCAGATCCAGCTGATCGTCTGCTCGATGGTGGCGCAGCGGTATGCGAAGCAGAACGCCAACACGACGGGCTCTTGATCGTTGTGGGAGCGGTGTAAACCGCGAAGCTATTGGTGCTGCCGGTTGCAGCTGGATCTGCAACCGCAGAATGTTTGATTGCGGAACTCGTGGGTGTCAGGCGCATTCTCAGCTTCGCGACTTACGTCGCTCCCACAATCGCGATTGCTGTTGTTTGAATGAAGAAGGCCGGCTTTCGCCGGCCTTTTCTTTGCTGGATCACAACCAGGGCAGCAGCCAGTGGTCGACCAGCAGGAAGGCGAACAGCGCCATCAGGTAGACGATGGAATAGCCGAACATCTTCATGTTGAACATCTCATCCGGCGGGTTCTGCATCTTCCATGCGTACCAGAGGAACACGATGTTCAACACCGTTGCCCCGCCCAGGTAGAACATGCCGCTCATGTCGATCGCCACCGGCAGCAGCGTCACCACCGCCAGCACCACCGAGTACGCCAGGATCTGCTTGCGGGTATGCGGCACGCCGTGGGTCACCGGCAGCATCGGGATCTCGGCCTTGGCGTAATCGACGCGGCGGAAGATCGCCAGCGCCCAGAAGTGCGGCGGGGTCCAGATGAAGATGATCAGCACCAGCAACGAGGCGTAGGCCCAATCCGAGCTGCCCTGCATGCCGGTGATCGCCGCCCAGCCCAGCAGCGGCGGCGTTGCACCCGCCAGGCCACCGATGACGATGTTCTGCGAGGTCGCGCGCTTCAGGTAGACGGTGTAGATCACCGCATAGCCAATCAACGAAGCGAAGGTCAGCACTGCGGTGATCACGTTCACCCACAGCACCAGGATGGTCATCGACAGCGCGGTCAGCGCGCCGGCGAACACCAGCACCTGCCGCGGCGAGACCTTGCCGACCACCAGGGGCCGCCACGAGGTACGCGCCATCTGCGCGTCGATGCGCGCATCCAGCAGCTGGTTGATTGCCGCCGCGGCCGAGGCCGACAGCCAGATACCGAGGAAACCGAGCAGCCCCGTCACCACCTGCGCGGTGGTCGGCAGGCCGGGAATGGCCAGGCACATGCCGACCAGGGCGGTGAACACAATCAGTGCCACCACCTTCGGCTTGGTCAGGTCCCAGTAATCACGCCATGTTGTACGCATCATTCACTCCGGGGCGCGCAGCCGCGCCAGCAGCGTGACCAATACAAACAACAGGGCGACCGCACCACCGCTGTGCATCACCGCCACCACCAGCGGCAACGCCAGCTTGACGTTGAGCACGCCCAGCGTGACCTGCAACAGCACCAATCCGATCAGCATGCTTGCCCAACCGCGCATGCCGGGCAGGCGGAACATGCGTACCGACAGCACCAGCAGATACAGCGCTACCAGTACCGCGAACATCCGGTGCGCCATCTGGATGGCGATACGCGAGGCGCCATCGAGTACGCCGCCTTCGTAATCCACGCCGATGCCACGCCACAGGGTGAAACCTTCCGTGTAGTTCTGCTGCGGCCACCATTGGCTGACGCAGCGCGGGAAGTTGTCCAGCGAGGCACTGCCGCCGCCACAGGCCAGCGCCGCATAGTTGGCACTGACCCAGCCACCAAGCGCGATCTGCAGCACCACCAGTGCCACCGCTCCGCGCAGCCACCAGCGCAGGCGAGGTTCCTCGGCCAGGGTGATCGGCAGATGCGTGGCCTTCCACGCCATCCACACCAGCATGCCGAACATCAGCATGCCGCCGAGCAGATGGCCCATCACCACGATGGGTTTGAGCAGCCAGGTGACCGTCCACATGCCCAGCAGGGCCTGGAACACGACCACCGCCAAGGTCAGCACGGCAGCGCGCGCCAGATCGATGTTGGACCAGCGCAGCGCCGCCAGCAGCAGGATTGCTTCGCCACCGATGGCGAGCACGCTGGAGGCCACGTGTTCGCCGCGCATATACAAGGGAATTGCCAAGGCCACCAGCGCCGAGGCGGTGATGATCTGGGCGATGCCGCGCTTGCGCCGGCGTGCCGCCAGCAATGCCAGGGTCAGCACTTCAACGCCGAGCAGGCCGGCCAGGAAACGGTGTACCTGCTCGCGCCAGGCCTTGTGGGTTTCCAGCGGGCGGATCTCGCTGGCCACGTGCTGGGCGGCCTCCATCTGCGTCTGCGGCCAGGTGACGCGGCCATAGCAGGTGGGCCAATCCGGGCAGCTCAGGCCGGCATCGGACAGGCGCACGAACGAGCCGAACATGATCGTGCTCGCCGTCATGATCAGTGCGAACCACGCCAGACGGTGGAAATTGCGGTACAGCGCCGGACGCGCAGTGGCATTCATCGAACGGAACTCACATCAGTTTCAACAGCTTGGATAGATCAGCCCGCAATCCACCCGGCTCAAAACCCGGCGCATAACGGAATACCACAAAGCCATTGGGATCAATCACATACACCGGAGTGCCGGCCGGGTCATCAACCCCCGGCAGCTTGCCCCGGAACGCAGGCTGGGGCTGCAGCACCTTCAGTGCCGGCGTCGCAGCCACCTGTTCGGGCGGCGTACCCAGCCACAATATCTCGACATTATCCGCGTTATGCCCGAACAACTGCCACACCTTGTCCAATTGCTGCGACAAAGTGACGCAGGCCGGCGCACAGTCAGCTGGCGGTGCCAGCAGGATGTGCCAATGGCGCTCGCCGGGGTTCCAGTCGTAGGCCTGACCGTCGGCCAGGTGCAGCTGCTCGCTGCGCAGGTCCAGCGCTGGCTGCAACAGCTCGCCGTGGTGGCGGTTGATCTGCGGCGTCCAGCCGGAGAAACGCAGGATGCCAGCCAGCGCCATCGAACCGAAGAACATGGCGAAGATCAGCAGCAGTACCCGACGGCCGCGGTTGCGGGTGGCGAGCTGATCGGGGGTGAGTGCGTTCATGGTCGGGGTCTTTTCGAGCTGGCGATGGGGAGTGGCTGGGTGCGAAAGCTGGAGCAAGAGCAGGAACAGAAACAGAAGCAAGAGCTGAAGCAAAGGCAGAAAGCACCCCTCCCCGGCCCTCCCCTTCACCTTCGGTGAAAGGGAGGGGGAAATTCAACGGCAAAGGCAGGAGCGACGGCGAGGCAATCTGCCCCCTCCCTTTGGCGTAGCCAAGGGGAGGGTTGGGGAGGGGTGCTTTGGCCGTGGCTTCTGCTTAGCCATTGCCCTTGCTCCAACCTAACCAACAATTCCAACTCCCGCCTTCCGCCGCTTCTTGAACTGCAACACCAACGCAATCAGCAACACCGCCAAGGCCATTGCGAACCACTGCACCGCATACCCAAGATGCCGCGAAGGCGGCAAGGTATTCGGCAGCAGGTCCAGATCTCGTGCATAGCCGAGCGGCAAGGCCGGATCCAGTCGCAGCACCTTCGGCGCCAGCGCGGCGCCGCCCAACCCAAGCTGCGCAGCAATGGCCGGCAGATCCATCCGCGTCGCCAGCCAGGTCTTAGGCTGCGTGGCAGCGGTCAATGCAGGGCCCAAGGCGATACCGGTTGCCGGCGCAGGCGCCCACAGGCCCTGCAGAGTGTGTGTGCCCTGCTCGACGCGGATCAGCGGCAAGCTGCGGTCGGCGGGGAGCGGCAGCCAACCGAGGTCCACCAGCACCACCACACCGTTGGCAGCGCGCGCAGGCTGGTAGACCTTGATGCCTGCGCGGCCTTCGCGCAGCTGGTTGTCCAGCAGCACGCTGCCGGGCAGGAACTGCAGCTGGTCCTCTACCCAATGCAAGGAGTCCGGCGTGGATGCGGCCTGGGCAAGCGACACGGCGGCCGCGCGGGTCGGCGGCAACTGCGCAAGCAAGGCCTCTTTCTGCTGCATGCGCTGCAGCTGCCAGGCACCCAGCGCGCAGAACAACGCAGCCACCAGCACCGCCACCAGCCAGCCCAAAATCGCTGTGTGCTGTCGCGTCATGACAAGCTGCCGCCAAGCGGGTGATATAGCACTGCCCTTCCACCCTTCGAGCCACGCATGAATGATTCGTTGAAGACCTTGCTGGTAATCGCGTTCTTGATCGTCATCGTCTGGAATCTTGGTGCCGGCCTCTATTACCTGATGATCGATCGCGGCCAGACCAAACGGACGGTCAATGCGTTGACACGGCGTATCGCGCTGTCAGTGGTGCTGATCCTGCTGGTTGCCCTGAGCATCTACATGGGCTGGATCAAGCCGCATGGTGTGGGCGGTTGAACATCGCAGCAGCCGCACTGCATTGCAGCGCGGCTGCCGACGCTTGTTACAGCACGTAGACAAACAGGAACAGCATCAACCACACCACGTCGACGAAGTGCCAGTACCACGCGGCCGCTTCAAAACCAAAGTGGTTGTCACGGGTGAAGTGGCCCTTGGCCGCACGGAACCACATCACGATCAGCATGATCGTGCCCAGCAGCACATGCGCGCCATGGAAGCCGGTCAGCATGAAGAAGGTGGAACCGTAGATGCCCGAACCCAGCGTCAGGTTCAATTCCTTGTAGGCGTGGATGTATTCCTCGGCCTGGAAGAACAGGAACACGCAGCCCAGCAGCACCGTCGCACCCAGCCAGATCAGCAGCTGCTTGCGGTTGCCTGCCTTCAGCGCGTGATGGGCGATGGTCAGGGTCACGCCCGAGGTCAACAGGATCAACGTATTGAGCAGCGGCAGGCCCCAGGCCGGAATGGTCTGGAAGGCGCCACCGATATCAGCCGGGCCGTTGGTCGGCCACGCAGCCGAGTAACCATCCCACAGGTATTCGTTGGTGAGTACGCCATGGCCTTCACCACCGAGCCAGGGCAGGCCCATGTTGCGGGTGTAGAACAGCGCGCCGAAGAAGGCGGCAAAGAACATCACCTCGGAGAAGATGAACCAGATCATCCCCATCCGGAACGAGCCATCCACCTGCCGGTTGTAGTTGCCGCCCTCCGATTCGCGGATGACGTCACCGAACCACAGGAACAGGGTGAACACCATCATCGCCACGCCGATGAAGAAGGCCGCGCGGCCCCAGCTGGCGTCGTTGAGCCAACTGGCTACCCCGACCATCATCACCAGCATCGCGATCGATCCTACAAACGGCCATTTGCTGCTGCTTGGCACGAAGTAGACGTTGGGATCAGGGGTGTTATGGGCCATGGCGTTGCTTCCGGGTCCGTGATCAGGGAGCTGCATGCGCAGCGGCCGCGGCAGTTGCCGGGGCCAGCTGTTCGGTCAGCGCATCATTCTTGTAGAAGGTGTAGGACAGGGTGATCGTGTTGACGTCGGCCGGCAGGTCCGGGTCGACGATGAAACGTACCGGCATGTCGCGTTTCTCACCGGCCTGCAGGGTCTGCGCGGTGAAGCAGAAACACTCGGTCTTGTTGAAGTAGCCCGAGGCACGCGCCGGTGCTACTGACGGCACCGCGCTGCCAACCAGCGCGCGGTCGCTGTCGTTGCGGGCGTAATACAGGGCTTCGTTCAACTCGCCCGGCACCACGTCCATCGTCAGCTTTTCCGGATGGAAGGCCCACGGCAACTTGGAATTGACGCCGCCATCGAACTCCACCCGCACGGTGCGCTTGCCGGTGGTCGCATGTGCATTGGCTTCGTGCGTGGTGGCGCCGCGCTCCAGGCGCACGCCGAATACTTTTTCGCAGGCGATGCGGTACAGCGGCACCAGCGAGAAGGTCAGCACGAACACCGCCAACGCCACGCCGATCAGCCGGCCAAGACCGGCATTGGGCTTGGGTGCGGGCGCCGGCGCGGTCAACTCGCCAGCACCCCGGACAGGATGAAGCCGACGTAGACCGCCACCGCGATCAGGCCAACCACCAGCGCGGTGCGCCGCGAACGGCGCCTGCGCAGGGCCAACTCTTCAGCCTGGAAATGGTCGTTGCTGCTCATTGCCGGCCTCCTCAATGGGTCACGTCGTCATGCGCCAGATCGCCCGGCTTGATCACCGGCGGCACGGTAAAGGTGTGCGCAGGCGCCGGCGACGGAATGGTCCACTCCAGGCCCTTGGCGCTCTCCCAGGCACGCGCTTCGGCACGCTTGCCGTTGCGCAACGAGGACAGCAGGATCGCCGCCATCATGAACGGGGTGGCGAACATGCCGAACGCACCAATCGAGCTGATCAGGTTCCAGTCGGCGAACACCGGGTTGTAATCCGGGATGCGCCGCGGCATGCCGGCCAGGCCGAGGAAGTGCTGCGGGAAGAACAGCAGGTTGACGAACACCATCGTCCACCAGAAATGGAACTTGCCCCAGAACTCGTTGTACATGCGGCCGGTCCACTTCGGCCACCAGTAGTAGACCGCAGCAATCAGCGCCAACACCGCGCCGGTCACCAGCACGTAGTGGAAGTGCGCCACCACGAAATAAGTGTCGTGGTACTGGTAGTCGGCCGGCACGATGGCCAGCATCAGGCCGGAGAAACCGCCGATGGTGAACAGGATGACGAAGGCGATGGAGAACAGCATGGGCGTTTCGAACGTCAGCGAGCCCTCCCACATCGTGCTGACCCAGTTGAACACCTTCACCCCGGTCGGGATCGAGATCAGCATCGTGGCGAACATGAAGTAGATCTCGCCACCCAACGGCATGCCCACCGTGAACATGTGGTGCGCCCACACGATGAACGACAGGAAGGCGATGGCGGCAGTCGCATAGACCATCGCCTGGTAACCGAACAGCGGCTTGCGGCTGAAGGTCGGCAGGATCTCGCTGACCACGCCGAACGCCGGCAGGATCATGATGTAGACCTCGGGGTGACCGAAGAACCAGAAGATGTGCTGGAACATCACCGGGTCACCGCCACCGGCGGCATTGAAGAAGCTGGTGCCGAAGAACTTGTCGGTCAGCAGCATGGTCACCGCGCCAGCCAGTACCGGCATCACCGCGATCAGCAGGAAGGCGGTGATCAGCCAGGTCCAGCAGAAGATCGGCATCTTCAGCAGGTCGATACCCGGTGCACGCATGTTGAGCACGGTGGCGATGATGTTGATCGCACCCATGATCGAGCTGACACCGGCCACGTGGATGGCGAACACGCTGAAGGCGACGTTGTAGCCACCCTGCAGCGACAGCGGCGGATACAGCGTCCAGCCACCGGCCGGCGCACCACCGGGCAGGAACAAGGTCACCAGCAGCATGCCGAAGGCCACCGGCAGCAACCAGAACGACCAGTTGTTCATGCGCGGCAGGGCCATGTCGGGCGCGCCGATCTGCAGCGGGATCATCCAGTTGGCGAGGCCGACGAAGGCCGGCATCACGCCACCGAAGATCATCACCAGTGCATGCACGGTGGTCATCTGGTTGAAGAACTCGGGCTTGACGAATTGCAGGCCGGGTTGCGCCAGCTCCAAGCGGATCACCACGCTCATCGCCGCACCGATGATAAACATCGTGAAGCTGAAAAGCAGGTACAGCGTGCCGATGTCCTTGTGATTGGTGGAGAAGAACCAGCGCTCGAAGAAGCCCTGTTGGTGACCGTGGTGATCGGAGTGGTCCACTGCGGTATTCGCCATTGCAACTACACCTCGTTATGCGTTTTCAGGCATCGCGCCGGTGGCACCGGCACGCAGTGGTATCAGGCAGCGGCCGCCGCTGGTGCGGCGGGGGTGGCTTCCGGTTGCGTTGCTTCGGGCGCCGCGGCGGGTGCCGGTTCGGCGGCAGGTGCGGGCGCAGCTTCCGCAGGTGCGGCAGGCGCCGGCTTGCGCGAGGCCAGCCAGGACTTGAACTCGTCCTTGGACACGGCCTTGACCACGATCGGCATGAAGCCATGGTCCTTGCCGCACAGTTCCGCGCATTGGCCGCGGTACACGCCTTCGGTTTCGATGTTGGTCCAGCGCTCGTTGATGAAGCCCGGCACGGCGTCCTGCTTCCAACCAAGTGCTGGCACCCACCAGGCGTGGATCACGTCGTCGGAGGTGATGACGAAACGGACCTTGGTATCGACCGGCAGCACCAGCGGGTTGTCCACGTCCAACAGGTAGTGCGGATCGCTGGCCATGGTCGGCACGCTGCCGCTCTGCCGCACTTCATCGGACTTGCGGTCCAGGCGGCTGGTGAAGACCACGTCTTCACCGAGGTATTCGTACTTCCACATCCACTGATAACCGGTGATCTTCACCGTCATCTCGGAATCGCGGGTGTCGTACATGGCGATCAGCTTGGCCGTGGCCGGCCAGGCCATCACCACCAGGATGATGATGGGAATGACGGTCCAGATGATCTCCGCCTTGGTGTTGTGGCTGAACTGCTTGGCCACCGCACCCTTGGACCTGCGGAACTTGAACATGGCGTAGGCCATCGCGCCGAACACCAGCACGCCGATGACGGTACACACCCACAAGGCCACCATATGTGCGTCCCACGCCATACGCGAGGTATGGGTGACGCCCTTGCCCATATTGAGCTGCCATTCCTTGGGATCGGCCGATTGCGCCCATGCTGCCTGCGCCGACAGCATCATCGCTGCCGCTGCCAAACCGTGTTTCAACTTCGCGCCCCACACGCTGCTTTGCTTCATTGCCTAGACCCTTGACGTCATCGGTTGCTGCCATTGCTGGCCGCGAGCAAGCCTTCAAGTGTCACCGCAAGTTCCCGACGTTCCACGGGCGCGAGGAAACTCCCCACTTCCACCCACTTGCCGCTGGAAACCAGCAGGACCCGTTCCTTCCCGGTCACCACCCGCACCCAATACGGGTGTGCGCGGAATACCGGCGAAACTCCGGCTGCGGGAATCACTTCCACGCAGTCCGGTCCTACCCGGATCTCTTCCCGGCGGTTGCTGCTGCGCCAACATGCGCGCAGTGCAGCTGCCACCAGCAAGCCATGCAACAACGCGAAGACAGGGGCCAGGCGGTTGCCGGACAGCCAAGCCAGGCCGGCCGCGAACACCATCAATCCTGCCAACGCTGCAAACAACTGGACGAACTGCCGAGCACTGAGTGCCCGTGGGGGGTGCAGTAGCAGCTGCGTCCCTGAGCCATCGGAATCTTGCCGAAGCACCTGGATCATCACAGCCGCGTCCATTCCGCGGAAATCGAGTTCGATGGTAGCCCTGCCCACGCACGCCCGGCAAGCTTCCATTCATCAACGTCGAGAATGCTGCAGTGCACATCAAATCTGCACCGATATCGCCCAAGCACGTCGATTTATTTGCCGGAATCAGCACAATTGAAATTGATCTGTTAATTATTGCGAAAGCGCATACATGCCAGTGCTTTTGCGCTGCAAACAGACACCCACAAAGGACTAGGAAATCCGCCGCCGAAGATTAAAATGGCCGAATCCAACTGTGGCCGAGCGCATGAACGCAACACCTTCTCCTGATGTCGCCTCCCCAACGTCGCCGGCCCCGCCGCTGCTGACGCCCGAGCTGCCGCCCGCGCCGCCTGCGCTGCGCCAGGCCATCACCGATGCATGGCTCAAGGACGAAGCCAGCCACGTCCTCGAACTGCTGGAGCAGGCCCGCCTGCCGACCGCCGAACAGGCACAGGTACAGGCCACCGCCGCCGACCTGGTGCGCCGTGTGCGCGCCCGTTCCAAGAACCAGGGCGCGATCGAAGCCTTCATGCGCCAGTACGACCTCGGCAGCGAGGAAGGCGTGCTGCTGATGTGCGTGGCCGAAGCCCTGCTGCGCATTCCGGACCAGGAAACCGCCGACAAGCTGATCCGCGACAAGCTGGGCGAAGCCGACTGGAAGCGCCATATGGGCCAGTCCGATTCGGTGCTGGTCAATGCCTCCACCTGGGGCCTGATGCTGACCGGTCACCTGGTTGATCTGGCCGATGCCACCAAGCGCGACGTGCATGGTGCCTTCAAGCGTCTGATCGGCCGCGTTGGCGAGCCGGTGATCCGTCTGGCCGTGCGTCAGGCGATGAAGATCATGGGCCACCAGTTCGTCATGGGCCGCACCATCGACGAAGCGCTGTCGCGTTCGCACAAGGGCGACAACAGCAACTACCGCTACTCCTTCGACATGCTCGGCGAAGGCGCGCTGACCATGAAGGACGCGCTGCGTTATCTGGAAGACTACCGCCGCGCCATCCACGCCATCGGCAGCGACAACATCGCCCGCGGCGGCAAGGCCGATGGTGACGTGACCAAGTCGCACGGCATCTCGATCAAGCTGTCGGCACTGTACCCGCGCTACGAACATGCCAAGCGCGAGCGCGTATTGAATGACCTTGTCCCGGGCGTGCTGGAACTGGCGCAGCTGGCCAAGTCCTACGGCATCGGCTGCACCGTCGACGCCGAGGAAACCGATCGCCTGGAACTGTCGCTGGACATCATCGAGCGCGTGGTCAGCCATCCGTCACTGAAGGGCTGGGCAGGCTTCGGCATCGTCGTGCAGTCCTACCAGAAGCGCACGCCGTACACGATCGATTACCTCGCCGACCTGGCCCGCCGCATCGGTCACAAGCTGCAGGTGCGCCTGGTCAAGGGCGCGTACTGGGATGCGGAAATCAAGCGCGCGCAGATCGAAGGCCTGCCCGCCTACCCGGTGTTCACCCGCAAGCAGAACACCGACGTGTCCTACATCGCCTGCGCCAAGCGTCTGTTTGGCCATGCCGATGCGATCTACCCGATGTTCGCCACCCACAACGCGGCCACCATCGCCACGATCAAGCAGATCGCCAAGGGCGGCGTGTACGAGCACCAGAAGCTGCACGGCATGGGCGACGACCTGTATGCCGAAGTGATTCCGGCTGACCGCTTGAACGTGCCCTGCCGCGTGTACGCACCGGTTGGCTCGCACGAAGACCTGCTGCCTTACCTGGTACGTCGCCTGCTGGAAAACGGCGCCAACTCCAGCTTCGTCAACCGCATCACCGATGAAGACGTATCCATCGACGACCTGATCCGCGATCCGGTCGAAGCCGTGTCTTCGTTCGCCTCCGTCTCTCCATCCAACATCGCGCACCCCAAGATCCCGCTGCCGGTTGATTTGCTGCGCAGCCAGAACCACGACAGGACCAACTCCATGGGCATCAACCTCGCCAACGACAACGAACTGCGCGCCCTGGCCGAGCAGCTCAACGCCGCCATCAAGCCTTGGCAGGCGACGCCGCTGGTGCAGGGCGTGGCCGCGGGCACGCCGTCGCAGCCGGTGGTCAACCCGGCCGACAACCGCCAGGTCGTCGGTCACTGGCAGGCTGCCGATGCCGCCACCGTGCAGAAGGCGCTGGCCAATGCCGTGGCCGCGCAGCCGGCCTGGAACCGCACCCCGGCTGCCAGCCGCGCCGCCATCCTCGAGCACGCCGCCGATCAGCTGGAAGCGCGCATCGCCGAGTTCATGGCGCTGTGCGTGAAGGAAGCCGGCAAGAGCCTGCCCGACGGCGTCGCCGAAGTGCGCGAAGCGGTCGACTTCCTGCGTTACTACGCCAAGCAGGCACGCGAGCAGTTCGGCAGCGCCGAAAAGCTGCCGAGCCCGACCGGCGAAAGCAACGAGCTGCAGCTGCACGGCCGTGGCGTCTTCGTCTGCATCAGCCCGTGGAACTTCCCGCTGGCGATCTTCCTCGGCCAGGTGGCCGCCGCCCTGGCCGCCGGCAACAGCGTCATCGCCAAGCCGGCCGAGCAGACCAACCTGATCGGCTATTACGCAGTGAAGCTGCTGCTCGACGCAGGCGTGCCGGAAGGCGTGCTGCAGTTCCTGCCGGGCGACGGTGCCACCGTCGGTGCCGCACTGACCGCCGACCCGCGCGTGGCTGGCGTGGCCTTCACCGGCTCCACCGAGACCGCCCGCGCCATCAACCGTGCGATGGCTGCACGCGATGCCGCCATCGGCGTGCTGATCGCCGAGACCGGTGGCCAGAACGCCTTCATCGCCGACTCCTCGGCGCTGCCGGAACAGCTGGTCAAGGACGCCATCGGCTCGGCCTTCACCTCCGCCGGCCAGCGTTGCTCGGCAGCGCGCGTGCTGTTCGTGCAGGACGACATCGCCGACAAGGTGATGGGCATGCTGTCCGGCGCGATGGCCGAACTGAAGGTTGCCGACCCGGGTGAACTGTCCACCGACGTCGGCCCGGTCATCGACGCCGACGCCCTGCAGATCCTCAAGGATCATGCCGTGCGCATGGACGCCGAGGCACGCCTGATCGCCGCTGCACCGTTGTCCGACGCCGCCGCAAACGGCACCTTCTTCGCCCCGCGTGCGTATGAGCTGAAGGACCTGAACCAGCTGCACAAGGAGATCTTCGGGCCGGTACTGCACGTGATCCGCTGGAAGGCCGATCAGCTGGATGCGGTGATCGACCAGATCAACGCCACCGGTTACGGCCTGACCCTGGGCGTGCATTCACGCATCGACGAAACCGTTGATCGCATCGCTTCGCGCGTCAACGTCGGCAACGTCTACGTCAACCGCAACCAGATCGGCGCGGTGGTCGGCGTGCAGCCGTTCGGCGGCCAGGGCCTGTCCGGCACCGGCCCCAAGGCCGGCGGCCCGCACTACCTGCTGCGCTTCGCCACC
Source organism: Stenotrophomonas sp. STEN023 (assembly GCF_056760135.1). Taxonomy (NCBI): domain Bacteria; kingdom Pseudomonadati; phylum Pseudomonadota; class Gammaproteobacteria; order Lysobacterales; family Lysobacteraceae; genus Stenotrophomonas; species Stenotrophomonas sp. STEN023. Next base: position 21,187 of record NZ_JBRREF010000074.1, read on the forward strand.
GAGAAGACGGTAACGGTGAACACCACCGCCGCCGGCGGCAACGCCTCGCTGCTGACCCTGGGCGATTGATCCCAGTAGTGTCGTGATCAGGAAAAACCCCGCGCAAGCGGGGTTTTTCTTTGCACTGCCAAAACCTACCCCTCCCCTTCGCTGCGCGAAAGGGAGGGGGCTGTAGTGCCGAGCCATGCTCGGCAGCGGCTTTCCCGGCAATGCATCAGCCTCGCAATGATTGTAGAAGCGGCGTCAAACGGATTTTTCCCTGCGAAAAACTACCCCTCCCCAACCCTCCCCTTCGCTGCGCGAAAGGGAGGGGGCGGTAGTGCCGAGCCATGCTCGGCAGCGGCTTTCCCGGTAGTGCGACAGCCTTGTAGGAGCGGCGTCAGCCGCGAAGCAGATGGTCTATCTGATTGCAGCGGCATCGGTGATTTCATTGATGCCAGCTTCGCGGCTGATGCCGCTCCCACAAGACAACGCACAAACAAAAAGCCCCGCTTGCGCGGGGCTTTCTGCATGCATCAATTACAGGTTCGATCAGAACTTGTAGTTGATCGAGGCAGCGAGGATGTCGCCGCCCACGTCGTACTTGCCCTTGAGCACGTTGCCAGTGGCCGAGGTCACGTTGATGCTCGGCTCATTGGTGAACAGGTGGGTGTAACCGAAGTTGAACTCGGTCTTCTCCGACGGGGTCCAGCCGAGGCCGACCGACAGCCACTTGCGGGTCACGTCCGGCACGCGCGGGTCGCGGTGCTCGATGCTGGTCGGCGACTCGTCATAGGCCACACCGCCACGCAGGGTGATGGTGTCGGACAGCTTGTACTCGGTACCGATCGAGGCAAAGGTGGTGTCGTTGTAGTGGAAGCCGAGGGTGTAGTCCGGCTGGTTCGAGGCGAAGTCGACGGTGACTTCATCGAACGCGGTCTTCCATGCGGTGCGCGACACGTCGCCCATCACGGTCCAACGATCGTTGACGCGGTGGGTCACGCTCATCGACAGCGAGGCCGGCAGGGTCACCGTTGCCTTGCCCGAGGTGTCCACGAACAGGCCGCTGCCCGGCTGGCCGAGGGCAACCGAGACGTTCTGCGGAACGGTGAAGTTGGCCTTGCCGCCGGTGATCTTGTGCTCGACCTTGGAGCGGTAGCTGAAGGCGATGTTGGTGTCTTCAGTCGGGCTCAAGGTGGTGCCGAGCACGTAACCGACGGCATTGTTGTCGCCTTCGATGGTGACGAAGCCATCAGCACTGCCCGGCGAGAAACCACCGAGAGCGGCCTGCTGACCAGCAGCGGCAGCGGCGGCAGCAATCTGCGCCGGGGTGCGACCAGCGGCAGCAGCTGCGGCGGCGGCACGCTGCTGGGCGGCACCGTTGACCACGGCGCCCATGTCCAGTGCGTTGGACAGTTCGATGGTCAGGTGCTCAACGAACACCGAGGCGCCGAACGACACATACGGGTTGACGTCGTAAGAGAACGCCGCGCCCAGGTCGATGGCCTTCAGGTCGGTGGTCACGCCGCTGTAGCGGCCCACCCAGTTCTTGTCGTAATCGGTCTTGAAGCCGAACGGTGCAGTCAGCGACAGGCCGAAATGCATGTTGTCGTTCTCACCGAACGGCAGGTGGAAATACGCAGCCGGGACCGGTGCGATCATGCCGGCGTCGCCGCCGTTGCCACCGGTGATCTCGGTGCCGGTACCCGGGCCGCCCGGGCCGGAGTTACGGCCAGAGGCCTTGGTGAAATCCGCGGAGAAGCTGATGGCGCTCAGGTCAGCCTGGAACTGGCGACCGTCGAGCAGGCGCATCGAGGCCGGGTTGGTGGCGACGACCGAAGCGTCGCCCCATGCGCTGGTGGAACCAGCAAAAGCGCGGCCGAGGCCCTTGGCGCTGTTTTCCTTCAGCTGGAAGGCAGCAGCATCGGCGTGGCTGAAAGCCAGGGCGCCGGCAATACCGACAGCAAGGGCAGTTACGCGAGCAATAGCAGAAGCGGTCATAGTGGAAGTTCTCTCCGTAAACGGTAATGGTCGTTTTTGCGCCTGCACTCCCAAGTAGCGAGCTACTTGACAGTGCGCCGGAGTCCCCTCCCGACATACGACGCCGTATGCAGTATCACCCACGCTGGTTAACTAAACAATAACGACGAAAGACATATTCCCAGCCCTTCACGGGCGGTCCCGGGTTAGGCTTCCGGACTCATGTTCGTCTCCATTCCTTCCAGAAATAAGTCAGGCCTGCGCTGGGCAGTGCCGTTGCTGTGCCTGACCTTGCTGGCCGCCTTCCTGTGGTCGATCTCAAGGCCAGATGAGGCGCGCCGCTCGCTGTGGCTGGACTGGGGTGCGCTGGCGACAGGCCTGGGCAGCGGCCGCGATTGGTGGGCGGCACTGAGTGATGGCAGCGTATTAAGGTTGTTCACCGCGCTGTTCCTGCATGCCGACTGGTCGCACCTGCTGGGCAATCTGGTGTTCCTGCTGATCTTCGGCCTGCCGGCAGAACGGGTGCTGGGGCCGTGGCGTTTGCTGCTGCTGTTCCTGTTTGGCGGTGCCATCGCCAACCTGGCGGCGCTGTACGTGATCGGCTCGCCCGAACGCACCATCATCGGCGCCAGCGGCGCGGTGTCGGCCTTGATGGGCACCTATCTGACCCTGTTCCCACGCGCCAAGCTGGGCGTCGTTCTGCCCTTGGGCCTGTTCCTGGAGTTCGTGCGTGCACCGGCCTTCCTGCTGATCGGCGTGTGGGCGGCTCTGCAGGTGGTGTTCGCCTATATCGGCCCCAGCTTCGGCATGGTGGCCTGGTCGGCGCATGTGGCCGGCTTTTTGTTTGGCGTGGCGTACGGGTTGTATGTGCGTGCGGCGATTGCCCGGCGCCTGCGTAAACGCAAGGGTTTCTAGCCCTGCCATTTTTTTGTGGGAGCGGCGTGAGCCGCGAAGCCCGTGCCCCAACAGGTCACCGGCTTGCCTGCAGTTCATTGATATCGGCTTCGACCGGGTAGCCCCCGCCCACAAAACCACCCAAAAAAACGCGGAACACCCAAA
>NZ_JBRREF010000075.1:0-23990 GCF_056760135.1 Stenotrophomonas sp. STEN023
TCCTCACCCCCCCCCCCTCCCCCGCCCCGGCCGCCGCGGCGGGGGGGGTGCCTGGCCCCCCCCCCCCGCCGCCCCCCGGCCCCCCCCACTACAGATGGAGCTTTGCGCTGCTACTCTTGGACCGGACATTCCGGTAACAGGCAGCAACATGGATCGACGTCGTTTCATCGGTGGTACGGCGCTGGCGGCAGCGGTGCCGTTGCTTGGCATGCAGGGCGCGATGGCCGCCACCCGCGGGCAGTTGCTGGCGGCCGGGCTCAACAAGGGCGACACGGTGGGGCTGGTCAGCCCGTCCTCGGCCAGCAGCGAGCGGCTGAGCCTGCAGCTGGCGCGCGAGGCGATGGAAGCGCTGGGCTTGGTGGTCAAGACCGGCGTGCATTACGCCGCGCGTCATGGCCACCTTGCCGGCACCGATGCCGAGCGCGCGGGCGATCTCAATGCCATGTTCGGCGACAAGCAGGTCAAGGCCATCATCTGCGTGCGCGGCGGCTCCGGTGCCGCGCGTCTGTTGCCGCTGCTCGACTACGATCGCATCCGCGCCAATCCCAAGGTGCTGCTCGGCTACTCGGACATTACCGCGCTGCATTGCGCGATCCAGGCCAAGACGGGGCTGGTCACCTTCCACGGACAGATTGGCGCAGGCAGCTGGAACCGCTTCAACGTCGATCAGTTCGAGCGCGTGTTCTTCAGGCGCGAGCTGATGCAGTACCAGAACCGTAGCGAAAGCGACGATGAGCTGGTGCCGCGCGACAACCGCACGCTGACCATCCGTGGCGGCAAGGCGCAAGGTGAGTTGATCGGTGGCAATCTCACCGTGCTCACCGCACTCGCTGGCTCGCCCTATCTGCCGGATTTCGCTGGCAAGATTCTGTTCCTGGAAGACGTGGCCGAAGCGCCTTACCGCATCGATCGCATGTTCAGTACCTTGAAGCTGATGGGGGCGCTGGACAAGATTGCCGGCTTCATCTTCGGCGAGTGTACCGATTGCTCGCCGGGCGACGGCTATGGCTCGCTGACCCTGGACCAGATCTTCGACGACTACATCCTGCCGCTGAAGATCCCTGCGTATCGCGGCGCGATGATCGGCCACATCAAGGAGCAGTTCATCGTACCGGTCGGAGGCAGCGTCGAGATGGATGCCGACGCTGGAACCTTCCGGCTGCTGGCGCCGGTGCTGACCGGCGCGTGAGGCGCGCGACGACGTGGCGGCCAGCCGTCACGTCGTTACTGTGCGGGGCTTATTCTTCTTCGTCGCCTTGCGCGTCTTCGTCCTGATCTACATCCTCGGGCGACAACCACCAGGCATGACCGTCCTCGCGCACCGGCTGCGGACACTCGCGGGTTTCGATGGCGTCCAGATGACGACCGGCATTGCCGGCGGCCCAGTCTTTGAGCAGTTTCTCGACCGACAGCCTGCTTTGCGCGGCAATGCCGAGATTGCGTTCGGGCTGCCATTGCGCTTCGCCGTCTTCCTTGGGTTCCTGGGCATGGCTATGCGGCGCACCGTAGCTGCAACGCAGGCAGTAATGGCGGATGCTGCGGGTCCAGTCTTCGGCGTAGCCGATGCCTGGTGTGCTTGCGCGTAGCAGCGCGTCGATGTCCTCGACGCTGTCCGCGCGCACGAACACCACGAAGGTCTGGAAGTCGGACGGCAGCAGGCGCTCCAACTCGTTGAACACATGCACCTCGCGCTCGCCATCGAAGCGTGAGCCGGTGGGTGCCCCGTCGTGTAGCACGATGTCGCCAAAGCGGTGACCGCTTTCCGGTAGTGGCACGTTGAGAATGCTGGCCCGTACTGGGTCGATGCGGCGCATGAACACCGTTTCGCCACCGCTCCATGGATTCAGTCGCACAACAGCGACGCCGAAATTGGCATCGATCGGGCCGTCACCTTCGGGCAAGGTGATGTCACAGGCAGCCCATAGTTTGCGCACTGTCGCCCACTGGCCAAGACCGGTTGCGGCGATGGCAGCGTTCCAATGCTGGGCCTGGCTGAATTCCTCCGCCAGCGCGATGGCCTGCAGATTGTCGCGCAACGAACCCGCCCATTCCATCTGGTACTTCAGCGCCAGGCCGCGCATGTAGTGATAGAACGGGTTGTCCGGGTGGTGCTGCAGCAACAGATCAAAGTTCTGTGTGGCGGCTTTCAATTCGCCTTCATCGACGGCGAGATAAGCGCGGTTATGGATGGCTTCGAGGTCTGGCTGTTCGGCGGTCATTGCGGGTAGCGATGTCTGGGTGCATGGATGATCGCATGTGGGCTCCGGGGAAGGCATGTGAAACACAGGTAAGCGGCGGCGCATCCATGTTTTAACGGCTGGATAACGGAATTGTTGCCAGCATTGCCATCAACGCGCGGTCGTCGGCCCGAAGGGGGCGTATCGTGCGCAGCTTGTTCTCATCCATGGTTTGCTGGAGCAATGCAATGAACGTTGAAGGCATGAAGTACGCGGCATTGGTGGCGGCAATGGCGCTGGCCCTGGCAGGGTGCGGGAAGCCGACGACGCCCGATGGTGCAGCTACAGCGGCGCCTCCAGCAGCGACGCCGGCAACGGACGACCTGCCGGAAGCCACCCAGCAGCCGCTGCAGATGGACGTGTTCAATCCCGGCGCGGATGCCATCTTCGCTGTGTCCTCGGAACTGCTGACCGGCGCCAGCGATGCGGTGCTGGTCGATGCGCAGTTCTCAACTGCAGATGCGGCCAAACTGGTCGATCTGGTCAAGGCCTCCGGCAAGAAGCTGACCACGATCTACATCAGCCACGGTGATCCGGATTACTACTTCGGTCTGGAGACCCTGCACGCCGCGTTCCCTGACGCACAGATACTGGCCACGCCGCAGACCAGCGCGCATATCCAGGCCAGCAAGGACGAAAAGCTGAAGGTGTGGGGGCCGCAATTGGGTGCCAACGCGCCCAGGCAGCTGCTGGTGCCTGCGCCGCTGCAGGGCGATAGCCTGCAACTGGAAGGGCAGGAGCTGAAGGTGATCGGGCTGGACGGAGCCAGCCCGCAGCGCACCGCATTGTGGGTGCCATCGATCAGGACGGTGATGGGTGGGGTGCTGGTGGACGCCGGCTCGCATGTGTTCATGGCCGATACGCAGACACCGCAATCGCATCAGGACTGGCTGGCCGCGTTGCAGCAGATCAGGGATCTGGCCCCAGCGCGGGTGATTCCCGGCCACTTCGTGCAGGGCGCACCGCAGGACCTGGCGGCGGTTGATTTCACCGCCAGTTACATCCGCGCCTTCGATGAAGAAGCGGCCAAGGCCAAGGATTCGGCGGCGCTGATTGCGGCGATGAAGCGGCGCTATCCTGATCTGGAAGGCGAGGCCTCACTGGAACTCAGTGCCAAGGTTGCCAAGGGCGAGATGGCCTGGAAGTAACGCCGAAGCCGTTCGCTGACCCCACGATTGCTGACTGTGTTCCTTCAAGACCAGAAGGAATACTGAGCCTGATCGTTTCGATGGGCTTGGCAGAGCGCGGCGCGCCTGCGAGGGTCGACAAGCGCTGCCGACAACCGCAATGGCTCAGGTGCCCCCAAGCCGCTTCTGGGCTTTGGCGGCATACATCGCGGCATCGGCATGGCGCAGCAGCGCATCGGCATCGTTGCCATCGGCAGGGAAGCAGGCCACGCCGACGCTGGCGTCGATCTGCGGTGTATCGCTGCCCAGGCTCTGCAACAGGGACAGCCGTGCGCGCAGCGCCGAGGCAATATTGAGCGCATGGTCGGGGCTGGCACAGGCAGGCAGCACGGCGACGAACTCATCGCCGCCAACGCGGGCGATCAAGTCGTTCTGGCGCAGACCGTCGCGCAGTTGGCGGGCGGCGTCACGCAGCAGGCGATCACCGGCTTCATGCCCGTAGCGGTCGTTGGCGGCCTTGAAGCCGTCCAGGTCGATGTACAGCAGGGCCAGACCCTCGCCACTGCGCGTCGCACGCTCAAGTGCGGCTTCCAGCTCGCGGTGCAGATGGTAGCGGTTGGGCAGGCCGGTAAGCGCGTCGTGGCTGGCCAGGTGTTCGAGTTGGCGTTCGATGCCGCGCAGCGCCGTCACTTCGTGGCCGACGCCGATGCGGATGCCGTACTCCGGTAGCCATTTGGCTGACCATTGGATGTCGACCACGCTGCCATCCTTGCGGATGTAGCGGTTACGGAAGTTCGAACGCGGTCGGCCTGCCATCACATCCAGTGCCGACTGCTCGGTGGCGGCGCGGTCTTCCGGGTGCACCAGATCCATGATCTGGCGGCCTACGGCCTCGGCAGGCGTGTAGCCGAAGATGGTCTCGAACGCGGCATTGACCATCAGCAGTTCGCCATCCGGGGCAACCATGCAGACCGCATCGGGGAGCAGGTCAAGGACTTCACCAAGTAGCGGCAACTTGAAGGGCATAGGTAAATACGGCAACTGCGAGGGCTGGGATTATGCCGTCTCCAGATTACAGCGTATGTCGGGGCGCGTCCCACGCAGGTGCTGCCCGAGGGCGAAAAGCAGGCGCAGGCAAGTGCGGGTGCAGTGCGGTATGCGATCTCGGTCAGGACGAGGATCGGCGAGTACTGGAGGATGCTCGGATCCAATGGCCGGGTTCGGGAGGCGCTGCCGCTATTGCCAATTGTGGTCGGCCGAGGCTTGCCGCATGCTCGCCGCATGGACCTGAACAGTTTTCTGCAATCCGCGCTTTCACTGGACGGCATGGTCGGCCACGCCAGCTATCTGCTGCTGATCCTGTCGATGCTGATGACACGGATGATGTTGCTGCGCGCCCTTGCGGTGGCGTCCGGGCTGCTCAGCATCAGCTATTCGGTGATGATCGCCGATTACGTCAGTGCCACCTGGGAGATCATCTTCGTGGCGGTCAACGTGGGCCAGCTGTCCTTGCAGGCCTACCGCAATCGCATCACCCATTTCTCCGCCGAAGAGCGTCGCTTCCGCGAGGCGGTACTGCCGTTGGTGGAACCGGCGCAGGCACGGCGGGTACTGGATCTGGGGCAGTGGCGTGAGGCCGGGGTGGGCGAGGTGCTGATCCGCCATGGCGAACAGGCCAGCCACATGTTGTTCATCGCCAGCGGTGAGCTGGCGGTGACGGTGAACGAGGCCGTGGTCGGCTGGTGCGGAGCTGGCGCACTGTCCGGGGAGATCAGCGTGCTGACCGACATGCCGGCGACCGCGACCGTGATCACTGCCAAGCCGACCCGTTACCTGGCACTGGAACGGCATGCGCTACGTCAATTGATGGCCCGCGAGCCCGAGATCGAACATGCCATTGATCAGTGCTTCCGCAAGGACATGCGATTGAAGCTGGCCGCAGCCAACCAGGCCATGGCCGAGGCGGGTATCCGCGTCGAGGTGGTGCAGACCAGCCTGCAATAGACAACACCTTTGGCAGCCGGCTGCGGAGGCTGGAGTTTGTGAAATATCAATAATTTCCGTGACTTGACTGATGTTTCAGCGGCCTTTTTTGGTTCAGGATGAATCCTGAAGCGCCGGTTTTGCTACCCTGTGCTTCTTTGGTTTTTGGGGTCGCTCCCCACGGTTACTCCATGGTGTGGTTGCGTGTAGCTCTGATTCTCCCGTTGATCGCGATCAATACGCTGGCCCATTGCCTGCCGCTTTTCGTGGTGGCGCTGTTCAAGGCGTTGCTGCCGCTGAAATCGGTGCGGCGGGCCTGCAATCCGCTGTTGACCGGGTTGGCGGAAAGCTGGATCGCAGTCAACAGCGCAATGATCCGTGCGTTCACCGCAACCCGTTTCACCGTCAGTGGCACCGAGGGCCTGGACCGCGACGGGCACTATCTGGTGCTGGCAAACCACCAGAGCTGGGTGGATATCCTGGTGCTGCAGAAGGTATTCAATCGGCGCATCCCGCTGCTGCGTTTCTTCCTGAAGCGTTCGCTGTTCTGGGTGCCGGTGCTGGGCCTGGCCTGGTGGGCGTTGGATTTCCCGTTCATGGGCCGCTACAACCGCAAGCAGATCGCCAAGAATCCCGAGCTGGGGCGGCGCGACATGGAAGTGACGCGCAAGGCCTGCGAGAAGTTCGCCAGTATTCCGGTGTCGGTGATGAACTTCGTTGAAGGCACCCGTTTCACTGCTGCCAAACATGCATCGCAGGCGTCGCCGTTCAAGCACCTGCTCAAGCCCAAGTCAGGTGGTGTTGCCTTCGTGCTGGATGCGATGGGCAAGGGCCTGCATGCCTTGCTGGACGTGACCATTGTCTATCCGAAGGGCATTCCTTCGATGATGGACCTGATGGCCAACCGCCTGCCGGAGGTGAAGGTGCTGGTGCGCAAGCTGCCGATCCCCGCCGAGTTCATCGGCCGCAACTACCAGGAAGACCGCAACTTCCGCGCGCAGTTCCAGCAATGGATGAATGGCCTGTGGCAGCAGAAGGATGAGGACATCGCCCGTCTGCTTGAGAACAACGCCTGATCCATTCCGGTCAGTCGTGCATGAACGCTCGGATTTGTTTGTGGGAGCGGCGCCAGCCGCGAAGCTGACATCGCCGAAATGCCCGGCATTCAGCCACCCGGTGCTGTGGGAGCTTCGGGGCTTCCGCCGCTCCCACAACCCACGTTGGTGCCTGAAGCTTGTGCAAGTTAGGTGTAAAGTGCGCGCCAATATCCGTATTGAAGAGACCTGCGCATGAGCATTGATGCCGCTTTCTATCCCATTGGAACCCCCGGTCAGGCATGGGGTGAGCCGGAGCGTGCGCAGTGGCTGGAACAGCAGCAGGTGCAGCGCAGCTATGCAGACGAAGTGGTGCGTAGAATCGATGCGCTGCGCGAGCGCTTCGATGTCTCCCAATACGGTGAACTGAACTACCCATCGGGTCGCTATCCACTGTTCGCCATCCGCAGCCGTCAGTGGGACGAGACCTTGCCGGTAATGCTGGTTACCGGTGGTGTGCACGGCTATGAGACCAGCGGTGTGCAGGGCGCCCTGCAATTCGTCGATCAGCGCGCCGCCAGCTACGCTGGCCGCTGCAATCTGCTGGTCGCGCCCTGTGTCAGCCCGTGGGGTTATGAGCGTATCCAGCGTTGGAATGCATTGGCGCTGGATCCGAACCGCTCTTTCGTGGACAACAGCCCAGCGCAGGAATCTGCCGCGCTGATGGCCCTGGTTGCGCCCTTGCGTGGGTACGTACTGATGCATATCGATCTGCACGAAACCACCGACACCGATGAAACCGAATTCCGCCCTGCGCTGGCCGCACGTGACGGCAAGCCGTTCGAGCCGGGCGAGATTCCCGATGGATTCTATCTGGTGGACGACACCGAGAACCGCCAGCCGCAGTTCCAGCAGGCGGTGAATGCGGAAGTCGCCAAGGTGACCCATCTGGCACCGGCCGACGAGCACGGCGAGATCATTGGTTCGACGGTGGTGGCTGAAGGCGTCATCGAGTATCCGCTGAAGGCGCTGGGCCTGTGCGCCAGCGTCAGCGGTGCGCGTTACACGACCACCACCGAAGTCTATCCGGACAGCGCCAAGGCGACGCCGCAGCAGTGCAACGACGCGCAGGTGGCGGCAGTGATCGGTGCCTTGGACTACGCGTTGGCGCATGGTTGATAGTTCGCGTTCGCAGGTTTGAGCGAAGCCCATCCGCCACAATCGGGTGGGCTTTTCATTTGCAGCAGCGCCACCGACCAAAGCAAACAATCCAGAACAACCGTAGCCGGGGCAATACGCAGCGCAGCAGCCCCAACAAGCGGCCCGCTTTGTCTCCTGTTGAAGCCGGTACACCTCCGCACCTTCATCGATCGCGGTAATTCACGCCGTCCAGCCGCCGCTTATGGAACATGGCGGACATGAAGACCTCGTCTCTGCTGTTCGCATTGCTTGCGCTGGCCAGTGGCCAGGCCAAGGCTGAAGACGCGCCGGAGTTCGACCGGCCCGGCATCGGCTTCTCCACCAGTACGGTCGGCACCGGCGGGTTTGTCTGGGAGCAGGGACTGCCCGATGCCAGCCGTGATCGCGGCGATGGGATCACCACGACTACATGGACCACCGACACGCTGTTGCGCTTTGGCATCGCCAATACGCTGGAGCTGCAACTCGGTGCGGACAGCTGGAGCGGTCTGCGCGTGCGCGGCGCAGGAGTCCGGGCAAAGGAAAGCGGCGGTGGCGATGGCAGCGTGGCCCTCAAATGGGCGCCTGCCATGGCCGGAGAACAACTGTCGCTGGCAGTGAAAGCCGCTGCGAGCCTGCCATGGGGCAGGGCACCATTGGGCAACGGCGGGCACGCTTACGACCTGGGCATGACCGTGGCATGGGCACTACCGCGCGATAGTAGCCTGGCGTTCTACGTCGCCCGGCAATGGGGCGATGACGGCAGCGGCTGGATGTTTTCGCCCAGCTACGGATTCACCCTGCGGCCGCAGCTGTCCGCTTACGTTGAATTCGGTTATGGCACCGGCGCGCAGTACATGCGTGCGGCCGGTGCCGGTGCGACCTGGATGGCGACGCCGCGCCTGCAACTGGATGCGTCCTTGCTGCGCGGCCTGGATGCCGACACCACTGATTGGCAGGGTGGTTTCGGACTGTCGCTTTACTTCAATTGATGTCGCGGTTCACCGACTGGCGGTTCAGCGATTGACCGCTGGCCCATACACACCGCTGTAACCGGCCGCGCAATTGCTGGTGCAATCGCTGGTCAGCATGTTGCGTACGATCAGGCCGGCATTGTTCTTCGAACGGAAATGGCCAACGCCGCTGCTGGTGTCGCCGCCGCCGAAGTTGTACGGGCTGCCGTCGCTCCAATCCCAGTCGAAGCTGTAGGCGCTGCTGCCGGCACCGATATCCACCTGTGCGTAGACATTGGTGGCAGTGCTGAACAGTGCACCGTCGGCGCAGCCGGCGCTGTAGCTGGTGGTGAAGCAATGCACCTGGTCACGCGCGCCGGCGGTGATGGTGTAGAAGCGGATGCCGGTATAGCTGGCCGGGAAGCTGCGCAGGCTGCCGCTGCCACTGCCGGTCCAGCGGTTGTAACCGTAGTAGGTCACGCCGGTGCTCGGGTACAGGCCGAAGGTGTAGTAGTTGTACGGGAAGACATAGGCCTCGGCATTGCAGGTGGGCGCCAGCGCCGACTGGTAGCCGGTGCTGCGGCAGGTCTGCAGACCACGCAGGCCGCCGGCGATGTTGATGAAGCGGCGCACGCTGGTCTGGTTGGCGTTGTACTTGATCGATGCCAGGGCCATGGTTGCACCCAGCGAGTGGGTGACGATGTCGACCTGGCTCTTGCCGGTATAGGCCTTGACCTTGTCGATGAAGGTCTTCAGCAGCTGGTAGGTGGCTGGCGAGTGATAGTTGTTCTGCGGCGCGGCGCGCTCGCTGGCGCTGAGGTAGGTGACGCCGAACAGCTCGCAGTCGTTGTAGCCGGCGGCCTTGAGCTCGGCGTAGATCGAGCGTGTTGGCGTGGTGTAGCCGCTGACTGCGGCGGGCGGCATGTCGAAGCTGATTGCGCTGTCACCATTGCCATGGATGAACACCACCGGCGTCTTGCTCGCCGTGCAGCTGCCGCCACCAAAGCCGCCCTGGCCGACGCCGGGATTGAAGCCGCCTGCATATTGGCTGGCCGTGCCGGTGCAGGTGTAGCCATTGTTGCTGCCGCAGTCCAGGGCCTTGGCGCTGGTCGGCAGCAGCATCAGCATGGCACCGGCCAGTGGCGCGGCAAACGCGCCGAGCAGCCACGAGGAAATAACGGGGACAGATCGCGCGTTCGACATCTGGCAGCTCCGGTGGGTGTGCGTTGTGATCAACCCAGCATCCGCCGCTGCCGCCAGCGCTGGCAGTGTCCTTTAGGGAAACTTGCAGTGCAGCACGGATGCAGGGGTTACTTGCGTTTGCGCACCAGCATGGCCGAGGCCTGCAGGATGGCGCGGGTCAGCAAGGCCATGGTCTTGACCTCACCCTTCCAGTGCTGCCAGTACAGCGGCACGTCTTCCCAGGCGCGCGCCTTGACGTAGACCAGCCGCCCGCTTTCCAGGTGCCTGCGTACCAGCGGCAGTGGGTTCATGGTCCAGCCGAGCCCGCCGAGGTTGGCATGGACGAAGGCGCGGGTGGAGGGAATCCACCAGGTCGGCGCGTTGTGCGGCTGTTCGACCCCGGCCAGGCGCTGCGCATAACGGGCCTGCATATCGTCCTTGCGGTTGAACACCAGCACCGGCGCCTGCGCCAATGCCTGTGCGGTCACCCCCTTGGCGAAATGGCGCGCATGGAATTCCGGGGTACAGGTAGCCGCATAGCGGATGCTGCCCAGCGCGTGGATCTGGCAGCCCTGCACCGGTTCGGACAAGGTGGTGACCGCGCCCATCACCGCGCCCTGGCGCAGCAGGGCGACGGTGTGGTCCTGGTCTTCGGTATGCAGGTCCAGGGTGGTCGAGGTGCTCTGCGAGAAGGTCTGCACCGCGTCCGGGAACCAGGTTTCCATGCTGTCGTGGTTGACCGCCACCGGAATGCTGGCCCGTGGCAGCTCGGCATCGCTGAGGCCAATGCGCTCGAAGGCATCGCGTTCCAGCAGGGCGGTCTGCTCGGCCAGCTGCACCAGTACCTGGCCCTCCGGCGTCGCCTCGGTGGGGATGGTGCGCTTGATCAACAGTTTGCCGACTCTGTCCTCAAGCGCCTTGATCCGCTGCGAGACCGCCGAGGCGGTGACGTTCAGTGACAGCGCCGCGCGCTCGAAGCTGCCTTCGCGGATGACGGCGGCCAAGGCCCGCAGCTGGGCATGATCGATGCGCATATTAAGTTCTGCTAATGATGGTTAACGAAGTTTAGCTCTACTTTTCCTTGCTGCATTGCGACAATTGCCGCGTCCGGACGTGCCGGTGGGTTCTCCCGCAGCGTCCATCCCCCAGGTAGAAGAGTTTTTCCCCATGTTTTCGGTTATTTCCGCCCAAGCTGCAGGCAGTGCCTGGTTCAGTGGTGCCGGTATCGGTATCGGTCTGTTCGCCATCGTTGGCGCGCAGAGTGCGTTCATCCTGCGCCAAGGGATCATGCGCCAGCACGTGATTCCGATCATCGCCACGTGTTTTGCGATCGATGCGGTGTTCATCCTCGCCAGCGTCGCCGGCCTGCGCCAGTTGACCGCGCAGCTGCCGTGGCTGACCACCGTGCTGCTGTGGGGCGGCGTAGCCTTCCTGACCTGGTATGCGCTGCAGTCGGCGCGTCGTGCGGTGTCGGGCGGCGGTGGCATGAAGCTGGACGACAACGGCGAGCAGTCGCTGCGCACGGCGCTGATGGCGGCGGCCGGTTTCTCCATCATCAACCCGCATTTCTGGCTGGACATGATGGTCATTGGTTCCATCGCCGATAACTTCGGCGAGTCGCGCATGGCCTTTGCGGCCGGTGTGGTCACCGCCAGCGGCGTGTGGCTGACGGTGCAGGGGCTGGGCGCGCGGATGTTGGCGCCGTTGTTCACCAAGCCGTCCACCTGGCGGATTCTGGATGGCACCATCGCGGTGATCCTGAGCGTGCTCGCCTTGACCCTGGCAATCCGCGGCGTCAATTGAGGCGGCCTTCGTCAGGGCCGGCCGGGCGTGCCCGGGTCCTGATGATGCGTCGGCGTAGCCCCGGGTAAGCGCAGCGCACCCGGGAGCAGGTAATTGCCTGCGTCTCTGATTGTGTCCACCGACAGCCCCGCGTGCGCTGTGCTTACCCAGGCTGCGAATTGGCCGACTTAGCGTGTTGTAGCGCTCATGGCCGCATGTTGCCGGGCCAGGCGTCCTTGTCCCAGCGGCTTGGCCAGTCGCGGATGAAGTCATCCACCTGCGCCAGCGGCATCGGCCTGCCGAATACGTAGCCCTGACCTTCGGCGCAGTGTTCTTCCTGCAGTTGGGCCAGCTGTGCCTGCGTTTCCACGCCCTCGATGGTGGAGGTGATGCCGAGTTTGGCGCACAGGTGCGAGACCGCGCCGATGATGGCGCTGCCTTGGTGCTGCTCGCCCAGGTCACGGATGAAGGACTTGTCGATCTTGACCTTGTCGAACGGGAACGCGCGCAGGTAGCCCAGCGAGGAATAGCCGGTGCCGAAGTCGTCCATCACGATGGACACGCCCGCCATCTTCAGCCGCATCAGCTGCGCGGAGGCGGCCTGGATATTGGCGATCAGCGCGTCCTCGGTGATCTCCAGCTCCAGCCGCGAGGCTGCCAATCCGCTTGCGGCCAGCGCATGCTCGACCGCGTCGGCCAGATTGGCCTGGGCCAGCTGCGATACCGAAAGATTCACCGCGACCTTCATCGGCTGCGGCCACTGGCTGGCATCGCGCAAGGCTTGCCGCAGTACCCAGTCGCCAAGCGCGACCATCATCCCGATGTCTTCGGCCAAGACGAGGAACTCGCTGGGCTCGAGCAGGCCGCGCTGCGGATGGTTCCAGCGCAGCAGGGCTTCAAAACCACTGACCTGACGCTTGCGCAGATCCACCAGGGGCTGGTAGTGCAGCACGAACTGCTGCTGCAGCAAGGCGGAGCGCAGCTCGGTTTCCAATTGCCGGCGCCGCTGCATGCGGGTGTCCATCTCCGCTTCGAAGAAGCGGTAGCAGCCACGGCCCTCATCCTTGGCCCGGTACAGGGCGAGGTCGGCATTGCGCATCAGGGTATCGGCGCCCTTGGCCTGGTCGTCGATCAGGGCGATGCCGATGCTGGTGCTGATCGCGAACTGGTGGCCTTCCAGCTCGACGCTGCGGCCAAGCTCTTCGATCAGTCGCGCTGCCAACGCCGAGGCGGCCTCGGGCGCACGGCTCTCGGCTGCCATCAGTATCGCGAACTCGTCACCGCCCAGGCGTGCGACCAGGTCGTTGCCGCGCACGCAGGCCTGCACGCGTTGTGCGACCTCCTGCAATAGATGGTCGCCGGTAGGGTGGCCGAGGCTGTCGTTGACGTCCTTGAAGCGATCCAGGTCCAGCAGCAGCAAGGCGCTGTGGTGGCCGCGGCGGGCGGCGATCAAGGCCTGGTCCAGGCGCTCGAACAGCATGGTGCGATTGGGCAGTGAGGTCAGTGGGTCGTGCTGGGCCAGGTAGGCGATGCGCGCCTGCGCCTGGCGGCGTGCGTCGACATCCTCCAGTACGCCTGCCCAACTGCTCAGACTGTGCCCGATGCGCGCGCCACGTGCTCGCAGCCAGCGCCACTTGCCGTGCAGGTCGAGCACACGGAACTCGACGTCCAACGGGCCGGCGGCAGCGGCGGTGAAGCTGTTTTCCAAAGCGATCTCTATCTGCGGCAGGTCATCCTCGTTGACCCGTCGCAGCCATCCCTTGCCGAGGGCACGTTCATTGGATTGCCCGGTGAGTTCGCGCCAGCCGGTGGCCGATAGCACCTGCCCGTTGCGATCGGATTGCCACAACACCAGCGCGCCGGCCTCGGCCACCGCGCGGTAGCGCTGCTCGCTGGCTTTGAGGTCGCGGGCCAGGGCGCGGGCTTCATCGGCACTTTTCTTCAGGGCATCCACGGTGCCGCTGAGGCTGCGCTGCAGGCTGTGCACCTCGCGGATACGCGAGGGTTTGGGGTCCGGCAATTCCGCCATGTTGGCGACGATGCTGTGGCTGCGCTGGGCCAGGGCGCGAATCGGCAGCAGGATGCTGCGGGCGATGGCGTTGGCCCAGAGCAGGGCGATCAAGGCGGCAACGATGCCGCCGAAAATGATCCCGAGCAGTGGCTGCTGCCAGCGCGCCTGGAAGCTTTGCTGTGGCTCGCCAACCACCAGGGTCCATCCCGGTGCGGCCTGCAGCCGGTGGAAGGCGAAGATCACCGGAGTGCCTTCCTTGCTGCTGGCATCGATCAAGCCTTGCTCGCCGTTGCTGAGTTGCAGCGCCCGCCAGTCGGGCACGCGTTTGCCGATGTAGCGTTCCGGCGACAGCGTGCGCGCGGCGATGACACCATTGCTATCGACCACCGCTGCGAGCAGGTGTTGGTCCGTGCCATTGCCGATGATGCTGGCAATCAGACGGTTGGAAGGCTGCACCATGGTCAGCACGCGCGCGCCGTCTTGATCGTCGAAGGGCAGGGCGATCGCCACTTCCGGAGTCTTGGTGATGGCATTGGTGAACAGGTCCGAGACCTGCACCTTGCTTTCGCGACGCGCGTCGTACAGCAGCCCCGACGGTAGTGTCCTGGCATCTTCGCCATCGTCCTGGATCAGCCGGATATCCGGATTCTCGCGCGCCCACGCCTGCAGCTCGGGGGCGGTCTCCTGCAACTGCGGCGCCAGCAGCGACAGCAGGCGCAGCTGGTTGACGTTGTCCTCGATGCCTTGATCAACGCCGCGTGCAAGCGCGGTGGCCGTTTCCTGCAGGCGCTGTTCCGAGCTCTGTCGGTAGTCGCGGGCTGCATTCCAGACCGCGAAAGCGCCGATCACCAGCAGCGGCAACAGCGTGGCGAGGATCAAAAGGTGCAACCGGGAGTGCAGACCACGGGTGCGCGGCAACGGGTCCAGCGTTGCCGATGCGTTGTTTGCCAAGCGTGAGTCTCCGGTTTCCATTCCAGCTTAGCGCATTACACCGCTGTACCTGCAGGATTGCAGGCATGGTGCGGCCCTTTCATGGCACGAACTCCGTGTACCTGGGAGCGAGGTGACGCGCGAAGCGTCGCCTGCAACTGTCCGACCCCTGCCGTGCAGGGCAGGTGTAGGCGGCCCTGCAGATACGTGATTGCAGTCACGCTATCGCAGTTCGGTCAAGAGTGCACGCAGCCGGCCCCCCACAGCGGCCGCGCAGGCATGACGCCCTTCTCAGGCAGCTACGGTGATCAAGGCCGTTGTTGAGCGAACAGCCACTGCCACATCGCCGGGTTGCGGTAGGTGGGGTCCCAGGCGTTGTGGTGGACGCCGGGGTACTCGGTGTAGCGGAAGTTCGCGCCCATTCGCTGGCTGGCGGCGGCGATGGCGCGGTCATCGGTGGTGGGCACCAGCTCATCCAGCGCACCGTGGAAAATCCAGGTGGGTACATCGCGTAGTCGGCTGACCGTGCTCTGGTAGGGATCGTCCTCCGCCGCGACCTGGTCGACCACCAGCCCGGGACGTTCGGCACGCGGCGCGCGCACCGCACCGCAGATCGGTACCAGTGCGGCAAACTGCTCGGGACGGGTCAAGGCCAGCTCCCAGCTGCCGTAGCCGCCCATCGAGATGCCACTGAGATAGATGCGGCGCGGATCGGCAGCGAACTCGGCGCTGGCGGCATCCAGTACGGCAAGCGCCATGCGTGCATTGCGGCCGCGCCACTCTTCACCTTCCGGAACTTGTGGGAACACCACCAGTGCTGGGAATGTGTCGCGATTCTCGCCCAGCCATGGCCCCACGCCGGCCAGCAAGGGCTTGCGGCCATCGTCGCCGCGCTCGCCCGAACCATGCAGGAACAGCAGCAAGGGGCGTGCACCTGCGGCAGTTGCGGAAGTGGCTGGCACGAACACCTGGTAGCGGAATTCGCGGCCCTCGAAACTCAGCTGACGGTCAACAAACCGACCTTGCACCTGCGCGCTGGCGCCGGCAGTTGCGGTGGGCGAGGTGCTGCAGCCCTGCAGCAGGGCCAGCAGGCAAAGCGATATCAGGATACGAACCATCGTGCCGGACTCCGTTGCGAACGGCGCTAGCCTAGCGTGATTGGGCCTGTGCCAGAATGCCTGCGAATACGCCGCTGGGGCGGCGGAATTACTGGAGTGTTGCATGAGGAAGTTGCTGATCGTTGCGCTGACAGCCCTGCTGGCTGCCTGCAGCCAGGGCCTGAGCGGAACCTGGGGCGATGGCATGGGTATGCTGAGCTACACCTTCGCCTCCGATGGCAAGGTCACGGTGCAGACGCTGGGCAAGTCACAACAGAGCCACTACAGCCGTGACGGTGACAGGCTGACGGTGGATGCGCCTGACAGCAATGGCGAGGCCTTGGAGTTCACTGTCAACGAGGACGGTTCGCTACAGGGGCCGATGGGCGTGCGTCTGTACAAGCAGAAGAAGTAAGTCGACCCGGCTGCGCTGTATCGATGCCCGCGGCAGGGCTGTCCGAATCCTTGCGGATTCGGGCGTCGAGGTCAGCGAAACAGGCAAACAACGACAGCAATGTGTAGTGATTGAATGCAGCATCAATCCAGCTAGGACGCGTGCAGGAATCCCTCGATTTCGAGCGCGGCTTTCTTTACCTGCATGCTCAGCGACAGCTTCAGGTCCGGGGGCAGCACCGAGCGCGGAACCATCACGCTGATCGACGCCAGCACATTGCCTTCGGGATCCCTGAGCGGGTACGCAATCGATGACACACCGGGTTGGTAGTACGACTCGCTGATGGCATGGCCGCGGGCGCTGTCGCTGCCAAGTAGGTCGATCAGCTCCTGGGGCGTTTTCGGGCCTTGCTCTGAGGTGGAAGAAAAACTCGGCTCGGGGAACAACGTGTTTACTTCCTGCTGTGGCAGTGACATCAGCAGTACCCGACCGATCGCGGTGCAATGCGCCGGAAGACGGGTGCCGACGCCAACGCCCGAGCCGACTTCGCCGATCGCGCACGCCCGGGCGACGTAGACAATATCGCGCCCATCCAGTACGCATAGGTGTGCCGAGTAGCTGCTCGTATCGCGCAGGCGCTGTATCACCGGCTGCCCGATCTGCACGATGTCCATCGATGACAGATAGTCAAAGCCCAGGCGCAGCACGCTGATGCCAAGGCTATAGCCGCCGCTGGCTGTATTGCGGGTGAGGAAGCGCATCTGTTCCAGCGTCTGTACTGTGCGATACACCGAGGCTTTGGGCAGCCCAGTACGCTGGCAGACCTGGGTGAAGCTCAGCTCACCGCGGTTCTGTCCAAACAGCAACAGCATGTTCAGGCCCTTTTCCAGTGCCGGCACCATGTAGCGGGTCGGTTCTTTCAGCGTTGTTGCCTGGGGCGATAACATTTCCGCCATCCTTCTAGTTGAAAACAAAGCGGCCATTGACGGCACGGTGCTTTACCTGCCCGCCGACGAAATCAGAGAGATCGGACGGCAGGTAAAGCACCGTGCCGTCAGTGGCTGCCGGGATATGCACGCACGATAGGTTGCGAACGTTGTGGTAGAGCGCGTGACGGTCTGGTACGTACTCGGTGGCCTCGCAGCGGGTCGGGCAGGGCGCGATTGCATGGGCGCAGATACCGTCGGCACCGAGTTCGCGCGCCATGGAGCGTGTCGTTGCCAGTACTGGGCCTTTGCTTGCCACATTGACCAACAACAGCGCTGCGCCCCATGGGGCGGTATCGGAGACGAGCATCACGATCTTGCCGTTTGCGGATGCGCGCTGACCGGGCTCATGCGCTTGGCGGAACTTCTGGTTGCGCGCATCGGAGGCGAAATTGCACCAACCTCGATGCCGTGGTACCAGCAGACGATGCGGCGCCCGCCCTGGTTCCAGCCGGTCGCCAGGCGTGCACCACGGTGCGGGCAGCAGTCTTCCAGTGCATGCACGCGACCATGGTTGTAGGCGCCGATGTCGTTGAGTTGCTCGACGAGGTCGGCGACCTCGCTTGCGCCATTGCCTGGGGCCCGCTCCAAAGCTTGCGCGAGTCGCAGTTCGCGCTCTGTGGGGACACGTGTGCGGGTCTGCCAGACGATGCTGCGGTACTGGCCGGGCTGCTCGATGGCGCCGGCGCCGGGATCATTGCTCGGGAGTGGCTTCTGCCACTGATCGAGCTGCGGATTGAAATCCGGTCGTGTACTCATGCAACTTCCTCCACGGCTCTTTCGATCCTCGACAGATCGATCTGGATGTCCTCACCCTGCAGCCGTAACGGGTAGCTGCGCAGGTTGCGGCCGCCAGGTTCGCGCAGGCGGCGGCCTGTGCGGATGTCGAACACCGCTTCATGCAGTGGGCATACGACCGTGGCGTCCTCGACGAATCCTGGGCTGAGCAGGGCATGGGCATGTGGGCAGACATCCTCGAGGGCGTAGTGGTAGCCATCGACCATGAATATGCCGATTGCCTTGCCGGCGACCTTGGCCGCAATAGGGTATTCGTCGCGTACCTGCGACTGATTGAAAACCGGTTTCCATGTCATATTGTTCTGCCCGCTCATCGGTATTGAGGGTGAGGTTTTATATTTGAAACTAAATCTCATTACAGAAACTATGATTCAACATAGCAGCAGCTGGATTGGCTGCAATAAGGAAAGCGGCCGTCTCCATGTGCTGTTATTCACAGATTCGATATTTCGTTGGATCTATTTACTTTGCACTCGGAGGATCAGCGATATGCGTTCTGTTGGTCGAAGATGTCTGGTTTGACGGGTGAAACTAAATATTCATTCATGTGCCATGTTTCATGGGCTTTGGTCTACTTCTGCTACTGCATGTTGCTTGTCAGTGCTGGGCTTGGCAGGTGTCCAATAACGCCCGGGAGCGGAACGTGGTGATGCGAATCGAGGATTCTTGGAACTGTTGTTAAATCGCGGTCGGGGTGGCTTGTTAATGGTCATGGCTGCGGCCATGGTGATGTATGGAGAATTGAATGAGAAACAATTTGTTCAATCGAATATAGAATCGCTTATTGTCGGGTTGCTTTGGGATTTGTCTTAAAAGAACTTTGATTGATTAGAAAGTGGAGTGGGTTTGGCAGTGTTGTTTTATTCATTTTTGTAATCGCCAGTGTCGGCCGCCGTTAAAGGAAATCAACCGTAGGCCGATATACAAGGCAGTTCTCCGCGCGGACCGTTTCTGCTTCTCTCATGGTGATTATTTCGGCAGTGCTTGCAGCAGTTGTGGTCGGAGGCCTGGTCTGGCTCTGGCTGCGTGGCAATGACGAAGCGGCGCGGCCGCAGCGACGCACGTATGCAACTGTTGAAGGCGAGACCGGCATCGCCGTGCCCGCGCCGGGTCCGGAGGGTTGCACTGAAGATATGCGGCGGCGTTTTCTGCTTGCTGCGCTCGGTGTCGTTGAGGGGGGGGATGACGAGTTGCGGGTGCAGCGGGCGGTAGTGGACGATGTGGTTGCGGCGTTGAGCCGTACCGATCTGTCCTCGCGTTACACGCCTCGGCGGCCGAACCTGTTGCCGCAGCTCATTCAGAGTGTCAATGACAGCACAGCCTCGTCGCGTTCAATCGCGCGCATCATTGGCAGTGACGCGGTACTGGCGGCTACGCTGCTGCGCATCGCCAACAGTTCGCTCTACCGTCTGCAACAGCAGGATGTACAGAGCATCGAGCGGGCGGTGACCCTGATCGGCAACGATGGCATCCGCCAGATCATCTCCGCCGCACTGGTGCAGCCGGTGATGGAGTCGGCCACCGGCGTGGATGCCGAGTTCGCACGGCTGTTGTGGGAGCACACTCTGCGGGTGTCACTTGCCGCGGCCGATCACGCGCGCAGCGTCGAGCGCGAGGACGGTTTTGCAGCACAGTTGGCGGGCTTGCTGCTGGGGCTAAGTGCGGCGATGGCGATGCAGGCTGCCGCCGACGTGCTCGCCAGGCCACCGCTGCGTACACGCGAGCCCGGCACGCTGCTGGAAGTGCTGGCGCGCTGCAGTGCACCTACAGCGGTGCGGATTGCCGAGCATTGGAAGCTCTCCGCGCCCATCGTGCAGGCGCTCAAGCAGGTGGATGCAGATGCGGCCACTGGTTTGGCGCGCTCACTGCAGATAGGCCAGCTTGCGGCCAGTGCGGCGATGCTGCATGCGCAGGGCTTGATGACCGAGGCCGACGCCTGTGCCGCACTCGCTGGCGAGCTGCCCGAGCACGTGGCGATGTGGCTGTGGAAGCGGATGCATCAGGCTGACGGTGTGCAGGAGTGAGCCATCCATGCACGCTGGACGCGGGTCGGTGCTGTTCTCTTGTCGGGTTGAAAGCACTTGCCGCTATCCGGCGCGGAGTGCAGCGGTAACTCCAGCAGCGTAGCCAGGGTAAGCGCAACTCACCCGTTGCGAGGATCTGCCGATCTGTCACACCTTCAGCCCACGTCCCCGGGTGCGCAGCGCTTACCCGCGCTACGGTTCCTCAGGCTTCACGAATTTCGCGTGGTTTGAGGCTTCATTCACAGCTGCGATTCCAACGGCAGCCAGCTGATCACCCTGGTGCTGGCACGCTGCATCAGGCTGGTGTCCGGTTCGGTGCGCAGGCTGATTGGCGGGGTCTTGTTGCGGTCAAGCCAGCGCAGCTCGTGATCCTTGTTGAGGTAGGTCCAGTAGCTCAACTCTGGGCTGGAAAGGCGCAGGTATTCCTGTTGCAGCCGTGCAGCCAGCACCGGATCATCGAACAGTGCGCCCATTTCGGTATTGAGGTAGGCCGAGCGCGGGTCGAGGTTGAATGAGCCGACGAAGCCGCGTCGGTCGTCCACCACGAAGGCCTTGGTGTGCAGGCTTGCGCCACTGCTGCCGAAGGTGGATGCCTTCTCGACGTGGCCATGGGCCTTGAGCTCGTACAGCTGCACGCCCCCGGCCAGCAATGGCCGGCGGTAGTGCATATAGCCGCTATGCACGGCAGCCACGTCATTGGCGGCCAACGAATTGGTGATGATGCCGACCTGGACGCCGCTTTGCGCCTGCGCGATCAGCCCCTTGGTGCCGGCCGCGCCGGGGACGAAGTAGGGCGATATCAGCAAGGACTTGTGCTTTGCGCTGCCCAGTACCTCGACCAGGTGGCTCACCAGCCAGTCGCTGCTGTCGCCGCCAAGCGGCTTGCGTGGTGGATCGGAGCGGATGTGAACGCCGTCAGTCCAGTACAGGTCCAGCTGTTTGCCGAGGTAGGCATCGGTGAAGCGCGCGCGCACCCGTTCCAGATAGGGCGCGGCCTCCTGTTGGCGGGCATCCAGCTCGGCCTGGCTGATGAAGTTGGCCATCTGCTGGTCGGTGCTGTAATGCAGGGCTGCAATTGGCACTACCGCGTCGCTGTTCCAGAAGTCATCGAATACCGTGCTGGCCTCGTGGGTCACAGGGCCCGCGAGGAGCAGGTCCAGGTCGCGGAAGTTCACGTCCGGGCGCGCATCGAAGTATTCCGCGCCGATATTGCGGCCGCCGACGATGGCGACGCGACCATCGGCGATCCAGGCCTTGTTATGCATGCGGTGGTTGATGCTGAAAACCCGCTGCACCATCTCGACAAGGCGCCATAGGCCGTCGCGATTGCGGAACGGGTTGTACAGGCGGATCTCGATGTTGGGGTGGTTGTCCAACGCCAGCATCTGCGGGTCCAGCCCGGCGGCGTTCATGTCATCCAGCAACAGGCGCACGCGCACGCCGCGGTCGGCCGCCTGGTAGACGTCATGTGCAAGCAGGTGGCCGAGCATGTCGTCGTGCCACATGTAGTACTGCAGGTCCAGGCTGCGTCCGGCCTGACGGGTGATGATGGAGCGCGCCGCATAGGCTTCGAGCCCGTCAGACAGGTAAACCGCGCCGCTTTTGCCCGGATGTTCAGCCAGCAACGGCTGCAGTTGGCGGTCGATCAAGGTCTGTTGTGCCTGCAGTGGCAAGGCCTGTGAAGGCGCACCGACTGCCTTCGGGGTGAGGTGGTCGCCCAGCAGCAGGCCGCTGCCGATCAGCAACACCACCGCGCCGAGCAGGTAAGCCAACCAGCGCAGCAGACGTTTGGGACGATGCTTGGTTTCCATGCGCGCATCCTAGCGGGGTTCGCGTGTTGGCGGCAGTTTGTCCTGGTTCCGTGACGTTCCGGGGGTGCGGCCAACGCCCCCGGTGGGCGAGAATCGGGGTTTGCGTTTGCCGTGAGTGCTGTAATGACTGAACGTTCCACCTCTTCCCGGGCGCCCAGCCTGGTGCTGCAGATTGTCATCGGCCTGATCGCCGGTATCGTGTTGGCGCTGGTCTGGCCTACGGGCGCAACGGCCGCGGGGCTGCTGGGCACGGTGTTCATTACCGCGCTGAAAGCGGTGGCGCCGGTGTTGGTGCTGGTTCTGGTTACGGCGTCCATCGCCAACCACCAGCGCGGCCAGAAGACCCATATGCGGATGATCCTGGTGCTGTACATGATCGGCACGCTGGCGGCGGCGCTGGTGGGTGTGGCGGCAAGTTTTCTGTTTCCCAGCAAGTTGACGCTGAAGACCGCCGAGGCCGGCATGAGTGCGCCGGGAGGTATCGGTGAGGTGCTCAATACCTTGCTGATGCAGATCGTCGACAACCCGGTGCACGCACTGCTTGATGCAAATTACATCGGCTTGTTGGCATGGGCAGTGGGCCTTGGCCTGGCATTGCGTCACGCCAGCCAGACCACCCGCACGTTGGTCAGCGACCTGTCCGACGCCATCACCCGGCTGGTGCGGCTGGTGATCAAGCTCGCGCCGCTGGGTGTGTTCGGCATCGTTGCCTCGGTGTTGGCCGAGTCAGGCTTGGGCGCATTGAAGGACTACCTGCATCTGCTCGCAGTGCTGGTAGGTGCAATGTTGTTCATGGCTTTCGTTGGCAATCCGCTGATCGTCGCCGTGGTGACCCGCCGCAATCCGTATCCGTTGGTGTTGCGTTGCCTGCGCGACAGTGGCATCACCGCGTTCTTCACCCGTTCCTCGGCGGCCAATATCCCGGTCAACATGGAACTGTGCCGCAAGCTCGGCCTGCACGAGGACACCTACTCGGTGGCGGTGCCGCTGGGCGCGACCATCAATATGGCCGGTGCGGCAATCACCATTTCGGTACTGACGCTGGCCGCAGTGCATACCTTGGGCTTCCCGGTAGATCTGGGCACGGCGTTGCTGCTCAGCGTGGTTGCCGCGATCGGTGCCTGCGGTGCATCCGGCGTGCCGGGTGGCTCGTTGCTGCTGATCCCATTGGCTTGCGGCCTGTTCGGTATTTCCGATGATGTCGCCATGCAGGTGGTCGGAGTCGGCTTCATCGTCGGCGTGGTCCAGGATTCAGCGGAAACCGCATTGAACTCATCCACCGATGTGGTGTTTGTCGCCGCAGCCGAACAAGCACGCGGTCACGCCTGATGAGCACCGCCGCGCGCATCACACCAGCGGTACGCATCGGTATCTCGATAGCGATTGCGACGGGCCTGTATGGCATCTCGTTTGGTGCGCTGGCGGTTGCATCGGGTTTCAGCGTGGCGCAGACCGCTGCACTGAGCCTGCTGATGTTCACCGGTGGCTCGCAGTTCGCTTTCATCGGTGTGATTGGTGCTGGCGGTGCGGGTGCGGCGGCGTTTGGCGCGGCCACCTTGCTGGGCATCCGCAACGCGGTATACGGCGCGCAGATCAACCGCATGCTGCGCCCGCGTGGCTGGCTCAGGCCGTTGGCCGCGCAGGTCACCATCGATGAATCGGCTGCCACTGCAGCCAGTCAGACCGAACCGCTGGAGCAGCGGCGCGGCTTCTGGGTGGCGGGGCTGGGTGTTTACCTGTGCTGGAACCTGTTCACCCTGTTGGGTGCCTTGCTCGGTGATGCGTTGGGTGACCCGCGCCAGTGGGGCCTGGATGGTGCGGCGGTGGCGGCGTTTCTTGGTTTGCTGTGGCCGCGGCTACGTTCGCGCGAGCCCATTGCAATCGCCGTGGTCTGCGCCTTGGTGACAGTGCTGGCGCTGCCGTGGGTGCCAGCCGGCGTGCCGATTCTATTGGCTGCCGCGGTGGCTGCGGTCTGGGGCTGGTTTGGCAAGGGCCCGGCGGACGAAGGCCTGGAGCCTGATGTTGCGCCGAAGGTCCAGGAGTCGCTGCCATGAGTTTGTGGGCGTGGATCGTACTGGGTTGCGTAGCGGCGTGGGCAATCAAGTTTGCCGGTTACCTCGTGCCGGTGCGCTGGCTTGAATCGCCGCGCATGAACCGCGTTGCAGGTTGCCTGACCATCGGTCTGCTGGCTTCATTGACAGCAATGAACACGGTTTCGGCCGGGCAAGGGCTGGCCTTCGATGCGCGCATTGGCGCGTTGTTGGCTGCGGCGGTCGCCTTGATGCTGCGGCTGCCGTTTCTGCTGGTGGTGATTGCAGGTGCGGCGGCAGCGGCGCTGATTCGATTGCTATGAGCGCAGTTTGCGTTTGTGGGAGCGGCGTCAGCCGCCCCACAGGTTCGAACACGCGAGGACCGGAGGAGGGAACGCGCACACCAGCCCGACCAGAGTTTGTGTGGGGGGG